>JAATEZ010000202.1 GCA_015655485.1 Lactobacillales bacterium
CAGATGGATGTTGTGGAAGACTCTGGTCAGCTGATTTCTTTTTTGGATCGAGAAAGAAACACACAAAAATTAAGTGCTGACGGCATCGCCTTGACTTACAAGATGGCAGAATTACTGAAGGTAAAGGCTGGGGATCAAGTTAAATGGCACCTTTATGGGGAAGAAAACTGGACCAAAGCAACAGTAGAAGCTCTTTACTATGCACCGACAGTACAGGGAATATCTGTCACAGAGAGCTATTTCACTGGAACCAAAAGAGCATTTAAGCCAACCCAAATCCTGACAAAACAAAGTAAAGTAAAAAAATCTGATGGGATCATTAGTATTTATTCTCAAAAAAAAATGCGCAAAAGTGTGACCGATAGGTTGCAGACAGTTAATTTATTGATTGGCATATTGATTTTAGCTGCTGTTTTAATGGCTTTTGTCGTTCTCTATTGTTTAGGCATCATTTCTTTTACTGAAAAATATCAGGAATTGGCAACTTTAAAAGTTTTGGGATTTAAAACGAGGAGACTGCGCGGACTGCTTTTGCTGCAAAATCTGTATTTGACTATTGCTGGTATCCCATTTGGTTTTATGTTTGGTTATTACCTGATGGAAACCAGCATGGAACATATGGGAGATTCTTTTGATATTCTGATTCGGATCACTCCACAGAACTTGGCGGCCAGCGGAATTGGTACGTTGCTTATTTCTTTAGGTGTCAGCCTATTTTTCTCCAGACGTGTCCAAATGATTGATATGGTCAGTGCGTTAAAAAGCAGTGAATAGTTTTAATTTTGAAAAAAAGCTTGAATCTTTTCCCAATGAGTGTTTTAATAGTCTATGTGCTCGGGACATGGCTCAGCTTGGTAGAGCGCTTGCTTCGGGAGTAAGAGGTCGTGAGTTCAAATCTCACTGTCCCGATTGATATTCACAAGACCAAGCGCTGGAAATTCAGCGTTTGGAAGGATCTTGTTCACAAGAAGATCAAAACTTGAATTGAACTGCCTTCATTATTATCCGTAAAAATGGAGGTAGTTTTTTTATGGATTTATGGAATTTAACCAATGACTTAAACAAAAAAAGACTATGGAAGAACAAGCAAGAGAATGGATAAGGTTCTTGATTATATCCTTGTTCAAGCAGAGGAGAAGAGTTGAGAGAGCGTACGCTTGTAGATTATGGAAAATAGTTGCGGGAAACTGGTTTCAGGCTTGGAATACTATTCCAAGCCTGAAAACTTACAATGAAATGATTATTAAGGACTTTGGACTTGTATTTTTGAGTTTAGAGTTTTTTTGGCAGAGGGATGTTTTTTACTTTGATCTTTGGCTGAGTAGTCAAGTTCAAATAATTGACATTCGTTTGATATTTGTCTAATGTTAATAACAGATGCACAACTGTTAGAAAAATAAAAAACCTGATCTAAGCGAAGGGAAAAGCTGCGACAGAATATTATAAAGGAGGCTATTTTATGAAAGTAATCATTGTTGGAACCTCGCATGGTGGTTTTGAGGCAGTAAAAACAGTTTTAGAAACATATCCGGAGGCTGAAATCAAATTATTTGAACAAGGAGCTACAGTTTCATTTTTGTCTTGCGGTATTGAATTGTACTTGGAAGGTGTCGTAAAAGATATCAATCAGCTGCATTATGCGACAAAGGAATCCTATGAAGGCAAAGGAGTGGACGTGTATGTCCGCCATGATGTCAACGGTTTGGACACTAAAAATAAAACTGTTCATGTGACGGATCTTGATTCGGGAAAATCATTTTTTGAAACGTATGATAAATTGATTTTAACTCCTGGAGCGAAACCGGTCGATTTGCCGATCAAGGGGAATGATTTGGAAAATTTATTTTTCTTGCGCGGACGCGACTGGGCAGCTAAGACCAAGGCGAAAATCGATGATAAAGAGGTTAAAAATGTAGTTGTGATCGGTAGCGGCTATATTGGAATTGAAGTTGTAGAAGCCTTTACGAAAGCGGGAAAATCAGTAACTGTCATCGATGTTTTTGATCGCGTTCTAAATACTTATCTGGACAAAGAATTTACAGATATTTTACAGACAGAGTTGGAAAAAAATGGTGTTACGGTCAAAACAAATGAAACGGTCACTGAACTTGTTGGACAAGCGGGCAAAGTGGTCAAGGTAGTCACGGATAAAGGAGAATATCCGGCAGATCTAGTCGTTGAAGCCGCAGGTGTCCGGCCGAATACTGCATGGTTGAAAGAAGCATTAAAACTTAGTCCGAAAGGAGATATTCTGGTCGATGAATATCAACAAACAAGTGCTCCGGATGTTTTTGCCGCAGGGGATGCCTGCGTGGTAAAATACAGTCCTAATGATGCTCATCAATATATTGCACTGGCGACTAATGCCAGACGACAAGGCGTAGTTGCAGCAAAAAATCTGCTTAAAGCTGCTGTCAAGTTTCAAGCTGTTTCTGGTACTTCCGGTTTGCGCTTATTTGACTATTATTTTGCTACGAGCGGTGTGAAAGACGTTTCAGCTAAAAATAGTGGAATCAAAACGGATTCAGTCTTTATCTCAGAATTATATCGGCCGGCTTTTATGGAAGAAAATGAGAAAGTCTATCTTAAATTGAATTACGAAGTAGGGTCCAATCGGATCGTTGGCGGACAGTTGCTGTCAAAGCATGATATCACGCCAGCAATCAATACTATTTCTCTAGCTATTTTAAAGAAGGTAACGATTCAGGAACTGGCTTTTGCCGACTTTTTCTTTCAGCCTGAATTTGATCAGCAATGGAATTATTTAAATTCAGTAGCGAAAGCAGCAGTCAAACAAGTGGAAGAGAGCAAATAATTTTTTCTTTGTTTCTAAAAAAATAGAATCAAAAAAGCATGTCTCTAAAAAAAGAGCATGCTTTTTTTGATCACTAGGGTCCAAGGACCAATCAGCTTTTAGAAACTTTTGAAGCTGGATCAAGCTTTCTTTCAATGATCCCTAAAAGCCAATCCACTGCAACAGCCATTAATGCAGTTGGCAGAGCCCCTACTAAAATGATCGCTGTTCCATTGGTTGCATTGGTGCCGCGGATAATAATGTCGCCCAATCCTCCAGCTCCTACAAAGGAGCCGATCGCCGTGATCCCGATCGCTACGACTAATGCGTTACGGATACCGGCCATGATGACAGAAACAGACAAAGGGATCTCAATCATGTAGAGTCTTTGAAATTTAGTCATTCCCATTCCTTTACCAACATCCAATACATTTTGATCGACTTGGATCATGCCTGTGTAGGTGTTAGAAATGATTGGAAGCAGGGAGTATAAGAAGACCGTGACAATGACGGTATTGACTCCCAGACCTAGGCCCAGCATTAAAATCGACAACATGGCCAATGAAGGAACTGTTTGGATCACATTGGCTATGCTGATGATCCATCGTGCAAGTTTTTTATGTTTAGCAATGAAGATTCCCAGAGGGATCCCGATGATAGCGGCAAAAAGCACACCATAAGCAGAGATGAGAAAGTGACGAATAAATTGGCTGAGCACATAGCTGCCGTTTTGATTAAAATAGTAAAAAAATTGTTCAAACAAATTCATATTTTGCATCACTGATCGTCTCCTTTTTCTTCAAAGAAGTCATTTTTTTCTAAAAAACGCTGGGCTACGATCTCAGGCTCAATTAAATCATTGTCCGCTTGATAATTTAGCTTTTGCATAGTTTCCGTATTGATTTTTCCTGATAATTTAGATAATATCTTTTTAAGTTCAGGATTTTCAGTCAATATTTTATCCGTAGCAACGATACTGGCATCATAAGGCGGGAAAAATTGTAAATCATCCTCCAAAACAACTAAATCATAGCTTGGGATCCGGCCGTCGGTTGAGTATCCCAGAACTACATCCATTTTTCCGGCATGCACCGCATCATAAACTAATCCGATTTGCATCGGGTAAACATTTTTGAAATTAATCTGATAAGTTTCTGAGAAGGCTTTGTAGCCATCTCCTTTGCGATTCATCCACGAAGTATCCACGCCAACAGTCAGTTCTCCGGCTACGTTTTTAA
>JAATEZ010000111.1 GCA_015655485.1 Lactobacillales bacterium
TGATCATCGGCAGCAAAATCGTAAAAATGCTGGCAGATCACGAAACGACTGAGTTAAATGGATTTTTGCAGCAAGTCACACAAGTTCCAATAACAAGAAAGAGTTTATAGTTTCAAGCTCATATGATGTAAAAATAAGCGAAAAAGAGGTAAACTGAAACTATCAAAAATGAGTGAGGCGAAGAGTATGTTGGATTTATTTACACCAATCAAAATCAAAAATTTGGAGTTGCGCAATCGTATCGTTATGCCGCCGATGTGTATGTATTCCGTCGAAAAAAAAGATGGTCATGTCACCGACTGGCATGTTCAGCATTATCTTACGCGGGCAATCGGCGGAGCTGGCTTGATCATTATTGAGATGACTGATATTGAACCGGACGGCCGCATTACGGATAACGATCTGGGACTTTGGGAAGACAGTCAAATCGCCGGCATAAAAAGAATTGTAGATGCCTGCCATGAAAAGGGGGCAAAAGTGGCTATCCAGATCGCACATGCCGGTCGTAAAGCGACAGATGCCGAATTTCCAGTCTCCGCTTCGGCCATACCTTATGCCGCAAATTCAAAAACACCTCGGGCTCTATCAAAAAAAGAGATCCTGACGATCATTGACAAGTTCCGGCAGACCGCAAAGCGAGCAGTTCTTGCCGGGGTAGATGCGATAGAAATCCATGGAGCCCATGGTTATTTGATCCATCAATTCCAATCGAAATATACGAATCAGCGTCAGGATGAATACGGTCAAAATATAGCACTTTTTGGTACAGAAGTTGTAAAAGCTGTAAAAAGTGCGATACCCGCTGAAATGCCGCTGATCATGAGGGTCTCAGCCATTGAATATGTAGATGGGGGTTATGGATTAAAAGAGAGTCTGGCCTTTTCGGACGAATACAAAAAAGCTGGTGTCGATGTCTTTAATGTCAGTTCTGGAGGTGAAGGCCCGATCGGTTCCTCAGGGCGCCCCGGCTCGCAAGATGCTTATCAAGTTCCTTTTGCCAGAGCGTTTAAAGAAAAAATGGCAATACCCGTGATCGCGGTCGGAAAACTTAGTGATCCTCGTGTGGCCAATGCAGTGATCGGCAATGAGTCGGCAGATCTTGTCGCCGTTGGTCGCGGCATGTTGAAAAATCCTTATTGGGCGCTAGGCGCTGGAGAAGAGTTAAGAAAAGAAGCTCCAGTCCCAGAGCAATACTTGCGGGGATTTAACCGCAATAAATAAATTTTTGTAAAGATAAAAAATATTTTTATTCAAGTTTTCTGCAGCCTTTCCGATCTAACATCCCTATAAACAAGGAATTTTTCGAAATTATCAGGATAAGGCTAATTGAAAAGGTAAACGCCACTTTGTAATAGTAAATGCCATCTTATGAGAGCCATCAAATTTATTTTTATCTAAATCCGTTTAAATGGCGTGTTTTTGGTCAAAAAATGCTAAAATAAAGCGGGAACCAGTTAAAAACTGTTAAAAAAGAGAAAGACAAATAGAACTTTACAAAACTCATTTTTTTGGAATTAGTAAAGTCCGGCTCCTGACAGTTCCAAAGAAGGAGTGCATGACTGTATTGGGTTATTTCATAAAAACGGTTTGTTTCGCTCTATCCCAGCATTTTATTTTTTTTGCTGGAATAGAACGGCCTATTCCAACGTCTTGTGAGTCAGTAATTTCGGAGTCGGACAGACTTCATTGGCAGCGATCGGTGCAGATTGTAAACGATGAAGAATATCTTCTCCATACAAAAGCTTAAACAGCGAGTAGGGGTATTTGTTGTTTAATTTTTTTCTGATTTTCGAGTTGATAGGATCCATCATGAGATTTACGTCTTTCTGTGATAAATGGTTAAAACTGGTTCCTTTGGGCAGAACATAACGAATTTCTTCATGATTCTTTTCGATCGCTCCTTTCTGAGAGGGGCGACCGGCATCACAATAGAAAATCCGGACCAGCCGCTGGCCTGATTGACTGAATTCAAGGGCTTTCGGATTTGAAAATTCACTTCCGTTATCCGTAAGGATAAAAGGGAACAACTCCTTGAAAGTTTCTTCTCCAAGTTGCTGGAGCAAGAAATGAAAACAATCAATGGCAGTTTGTGAAGAATTGGAGTCCCGTAAAAAAACCAGCATAAATTGACTATTTCTAAAAAATAAAGTCAACAGCACTTTTCCTCCTTTTTTCCCTTCTACTATATCCATTCAACTACTGGAAAATCGAGATATTCCTGAACAAACCGCTGATAATCCGCATAGGTCCGACCCACTCGACAGTCCTTATCTATTTTCAAGGGTTTTGATTTCACTCTGGAGTGATAACGGACTTTTCTTGGCAGATCAATATTTCGAGTTTTCAGGCAGCCTGTATTGCTATATTTATAAATCGTTTTCTCTGACCACATCAGGCGATCCGGATTATTAACACAAATATGGTGAATAGACTGGTTCATCTGGATTAAAGGAGAAAGAAATTGATCTAACTGTTTTAACTTCTCTTCCTGGATAGCCAGACCACTTCGGCTCTCGGTTAGCCTCTTCCAGTAATTTTTATCTGCCACGTTTGCTTCATAAAAATACTTGATCAGCTGACATTTCGTCCGCTGCCGGCACCCGTTACCAACATAAGGAGCTTTATCCACCAGCGGACAGGATTCTTCAACATAATTCGAACACAGGGAGTTGCACTGCTTACAAAATCAGCAATAAGAATAATGGCACAGCTTATCATCACAGATGCCACTCCAGTCACATTGGTAGCGGAGGACACAACGGTTGGCTGGTTTCTCATAAGCACCTGTCCTGCGTTTGACTCGATTTCTGCGGATTTCTTTTGAAACTGTTGTTGGATCCTTTTGGATCCATTGAGCGATTTCATGGAAAGATGCTTTTTCAGTTAGCTTGACTTGGATCAGCATCCGGTCATCAAGAGATAAATGTTTTTGAGTGGTCATTCAGATCAGTCCCTCTCTGGACCGTCATGCATCTCATGATAAGCGTAACGGATATTTTAGAATAAGTAAAAGCCACCGCTCATTCGGAACAACTTATTTCCGCTTATTGCGGCTGGTCACCGGAATTTACTTTTGCAATTAACAAAAAATGCAAACTCATGAGGCTGTTGAATCAATTAATGGGACGGAACTGTCCTATGAAGTGATATAATAAATAGCAGAGTAAGGATAACAAAATCTGATGGTCATTGACCTTGAGATGATAAAGAGTTTTATTCTCCTATAATAATATATAATTTGTGGTCGCTATTCTATTTTTAAAAAATTCAAAGAAAGTTGATAGAAATGAAAATTTATCCAGGTGAGCCCTTAAATATTTTACACACAATTGGTTTGAAAACAATGTATCCAATTGTGCGCTGTCAAATCGACTTTGCACAGCCATTGAACAATAGGCGGCTTAAGCAGGCTGTCCAATTGGTTGGCGAAGTTGTGCCGCAAATCTTTGGCCGTTATGATTTAGAGCAAAATGCTTTTATAGTGGAACAAGTAAATCCAGACAATATGGTTCAGACAATTGATATGGATATGCAGCCGGATGCGTTGCCGTTAGACTTTTTGCAGGGACCACAGCTGATGCTGTATTTGCAGACGCGAAGAGAGAATTGTCAGCGGTTAACAATTATTATTAGTCACATTTTAAGTGACGGTGCGGGGTTTAAAGAACTGCTATATTTATTAGTTGATTGTTACAATCGCGGGGCTAGTGCGGTTGTTGGTCAGCACAATGATCAAAGGATTGTATTGGTGCAGACTTTAGTTGATCAATTTGGAAAAATGGCACAGCAAGTCAGTGACCATCCGCGGGAACCGCTATTTTTACCGCAGTTGGCTGATCACGGAACGCCTGCTTATTATGTTGATGGTATTCAACTTAGCGCAGCGGAAACAGCGCAATTAAAGGCAATTGCCAAGACACAGCAAGTCACTCTAAACGATATTTTTTTGGCTGCTTTTGGACAAATTATACAGCAGTATAGCGGTGTACAGGATTTAACGTTAGCTTGTCCAACTGATATGCGTCAGTTTTTTCCAGCAGCTGAACCACGAACGTTACGCGTGGCCAATTTTACCGCACGCTACAATTTAATATTAAGAGATACTCTGAATTTGCCGTTAGTTCAAATTGTTCAAAACATACACAAGCAAATGCAAATTTTTAAGTTAAATAAGCAATTTTTGCAGTCGGTGGCGGATTTACTTAAACGAGCGCAAATCGATTCAGTGGCAACTTTGCAGCAAGTAGCGGAAGCCAATTATCATGTGCGGCCAATTGCTTATACTAATTTTGGAATCCTGGATGCTGACCGGTTGCAATTTGACGGTACGGCAATCACCCATTTTATCCTTACCGGTTCTTTTCGCCGCGCTCCAATGTTTCAGGTGGCGATTAGTATGTTTGCCGATCGGCTAACTTTAGCATTTAACATGATTGGCAGTGATTTAGAGTACCGTTTTGGCATGATGATTTTACGACAAATGAAGCAAAATATGTTAGCCTTGATGGAACAATAATTCATCTAGCACTCTTTGTTTCTGAGAATTTCTAATTATTTAAGTAAGCTTCCGATTGATTTATTAGGCGATACGATGTTGGACGTGTGGTGTTATGGCTTTGACGTAAATGTGGTTTTATGTGGTGTCGCTTAGATTAGGTATTTATTTCTTTAAAAAAAGGGGGCCGGCATTCTGAGGGGACTTATGTCGTATACGATTGTTCCAGCAGCTCCTTTGTACAGTGAGTTTGATCAGGCGCCATTGCTGCAAAGCAGGGTAGTGGTTAATGCTGTGCAGCACTAAATTTTTTCTTTCCCTATTGCTTAAAGCCAGACCGCCTCGTTCAGCTTTTCGGTGTCCAGTTTCACAAGGCAGGTCTATCGGCAAAAAGACAAATTTCGTATGAATCAACAGCGATTCATGCGCCATTTGCTATTTTGCTCAAGACCAGATATGCCTCGTTCAGCTTTTCGGTGTCCGGCTTCACA
>JAATEZ010000416.1 GCA_015655485.1 Lactobacillales bacterium
CCTAAAAATGGATTCATTTCATGAGGCAATTTTAGATATGGAAGCTCTTTATCTCCGCCGATATCCATCGTTCGAACTACAACCGGTTTCCCTTCCATTCCTTCAAGGACCGCTTTATAAGCCGTAAATTGATCATCCTCAGACGGAAAATCTGAAGAGTCCATATACAAAAATTCGGTACGATAAAGACCAATAGCTTCTCCACCGTTGTTCTTAACACCTTCCAGGTCTTTAGGTGTACCTATATTAGCGGCTAATTCGAAATGCCGTCCGTCCAAAGTTTCAGTTTTCGCATTTTTCAGCTTTTCCCACTCTGTTTTTTGATCCGAGAAAGCCTTTGCTTTTTTCTCAAATTCTTTGATCTTTGCATCAGTCGGATGGATGATTGCTATCCCGTCGATCCCATCAATGGCAAGGATATCTCCATCTTTAACTAAAGACGTCACATTGTTAGTCCCTACAATAGCTGGTATTTCCAGAGAACGAGCCATGATCGCCGAATGGGAAGTTCTGCCGCCGACATCTGTAATAAATGCTTTGACAAACTCTTTATTCAATTGCGCCGTATCGCTTGGTGTCAAATCATGTGCAACAACTATTACCTCTTCATCGATCATAGCCGGATCAGGAAGCTTAACATTTAATAAGTGGCTCATAACTCTTTTAGTCACATCTTTTATGTCAGCAGCTCTTTCTTGCATATAAGGATTATCTTCCATCGCATCAAACAAGCTGATATAAGTGTCGGTAACTTCTTTTAACGCTGCTTCAGCATTGACTTTGTTTTCTTCAATATTTTTTTTGATTCCGCCGACCAACTCTGGGTCGGAGAGAACCATAAGGTGAGCATCAAACACCTGCGCTTCTTCTTCGCCGAGACTTGCTGCAGCTTTCCCCCGAATAGCTTGTAGCTCCTCCGTAGAATGAGTTAAAGCAGCATCTAAACGTGCTGCTTCAGCATCAGTATCTTCTACTGTAACTTTATTGAATGATAAATCGGGTTGAACTAACAGATAAGCCTTAGCGATTGCTATACCATCACTGGCAGCGATCCCATTCAGACTTTCAACCATTATTCAGACAACCCTTCCTTTTTCATTGTTTCAACGATCGCTGTAATGGCTTCTGTTTCATCAGAGCCTTCGATCGTGATCGTCACATCTGCGCCTTGACCAACACCAAGAGACATGACACCCATAATAGATTTAAGGTTGACAGATTTTCCTTTATACTCTAAATTGATATCAGAGTTGAATTTACTTGCTGTTTGCACCAATAAAGTAGCCGGACGTGCATGGATCCCAGTATCTGCTACAATGTGAAAATCTTTTTTTTCCATAAGAATCTTTCTCCTTTATAAAAATAATTTTAATAAACGGGCTCAGATAAAATTAACCCTGAATGCTGAAATTGTCGCTTATAAAAATGACCCTTTCAATTTTTAAGAGTACCATTTTTTTCCAATAGTTACAACTGTTTTAGCTATTTTTTCCTGAGAAAACCTTTAATTTTTTAATTCTTTTTTGATTTAAAATATTATTGATCTGCTTTTTCGCCATTGCCCCGCTCCTCTTCCATACTTTCTGCTTTATTTCTCGCTCACCTAACGATAATTTATCACCTCATTTCAGAGAAGCTCCGCCAATGATATTTTTTGTTCCGGACGGCTCAGCCAAGCTTCTCCAAATAAAGTGAACACTTCAGCTGGCCACCTCTATTTTCAGCAATTTCCCCTTTGACCAGCGAATCAATTTATTCTCGGATTTCTCATTCATTTTACCCTTCTACAATAACCAACTTTCATAATTTTGTCACGTATTATTTCTTAAATGAAATGCCAAACAAGTTTCTTGATTCTTCTGTAAAACATGCTATAATTAATTCAAAGGTCAGTAATGGTCAACATACTGTATCTTAGATAAATTAACATGATGGGACGTGAAAACCTATGCTTTGTCAAAATTGTAAATCTCAAGATGCGACGATCCATCTTGAATATATGGTAAATAACGAAAAAAGGCAGTTGAATTTATGTCAAAACTGTTTTCAACAATTAAAGGAAAGCCAACAAAACAATACTAGAATGGCCTTGTCTCAAGATCCATACGGATTTGGACTATTGGAAAACTTTTTCAGAAATATGCAGCAATCAGAGAGTCAGACTCCTCCAACTCAAAACGGCGGTCAGAATGGTATGAATGGCCAGCCTCCGCGTGATCCTAACAGCGGTTTATTAGGTGAATTTGGATATAACTTAACGCAAGCGGCTAAAAAAGGTGAGTTCGATCCAGTTATCGGCAGAGATGAAGAAATTCAGCGTGTAGTTGAAATATTGAATCGCAGAACAAAAAATAATCCGGTCCTTATCGGTGAAGCCGGTGTGGGCAAAACGGCGGTTGTAGAGGGATTAGCACAAAAAATCGTCAATGGCGATGTTCCTCAAAAATTGCTAAACAAACAAATCATTCGTTTGGATGTGGCTTCATTGGTTCAAGGAACAGGTATTCGCGGACAATTTGAAGAGCGCATGAAAAAACTGATCGATGAAGTACGTGAAAATGAAAATGTTATTTTGTTTATTGACGAAGTTCATGAAATCGTCGGTGCCGGCAACGCAGGCGACGGCAATATGGATGCTGGAAATATCCTTAAACCCGCTTTAGCAAGAGGTGAACTGCAGCTGGTTGGTGCGACTACTTTGAATGAATATCGCGTCATCGAAAAAGATGCTGCTCTGGAGAGACGAATGCAGCCGGTCAAGGTGGATGAACCATCTCTAGAAGAGTCAATAAGTATTTTAAAGGGATCCAAAGCCGTTATGAAGATTATCATCATGTCAAATATACGGATGATGCGATCACTAACGCTGTGACTTTGTCGGCTCGCTATATTCAAGACCGCTACCTTCCTGATAAAGCGATAGATTTATTAGATGAATCCGGGTCGAAAAAGAATTTAACGATCCAAATAACTGATCCAAAAATCATTGAAGAGCGTCTATATGAAGCAGAAAAACAAAAACAACTGGCTTCCAAAGAAGAAGACTTTGAAAAGGCGGCTTATTATAGAGACCAAGTCAAAAAAATATCGGAAATGAAACAAAAACAAGTTTCAGCCGATAATCTGCCCGTTGTAACCGAGCATGATATTGAACAAATCATTGAAACCCGGACTGGGATCCCTGTTGGGAATTTGAAAGAAAAAGAACAAAATCAGCTGATCAATTTATCCAGTGATCTGCAGCAGCATGTGATTGGTCAAAATGAGGCGGTTGAAAAAGTCTCAAAAGCGATCCGCCGTAATCGGATCGGCTTAAATAAAAAAAATCGTCCAATCGGTTCGTTCTTGTTTGTGGGTCCAACTGGAGTAGGAAAAACAGAGCTGGCGAAGCAGCTTTCCTTAGAATTATTCGGTTCAAAGGATTCTATGATCCGTTTTGACATGAGCGAATATATGGAAAAACATA
>JAATEZ010000406.1 GCA_015655485.1 Lactobacillales bacterium
AAGAGAAACTGTTTTTTTACCGAATAGAAACTCTTTCTTATAGAATGGTAGGTAACCAGTTTGTTTCTGAATGACATTGAAAATTTGCTTCAACGTAAGATTCTTACCAGACAACGTTACAGTTTGCGCCGAAGAGGTAGCATAAGCATGGGCTAAAATAACTGTTAATAAAATGGCGGTTAGTTTCATAACCTTAAGAATTTTTTCCCGCAAGACACTGTTTTTAAAGATATTGCAGCATCCGTCCCTCAATAATTCGAGGGAACTACTGCACTTTCCCAGACTGGCGGGTAGCCAATAGTAGATTTTTTGCATAAATTGCAAGCGATTTAGTTGTTAATAAAAGTGGTTGTGGTAACTGTTTTTTGAACCAACTGAATCTTTCCACCGTCACGGTTGGCGCCGTGACGGTTTTTATTAAAATAGTTGACCCGGTATTTATGTTGACGAGTTGCCTAAGATAAAATCTGGCACAGCTCGAAATATTCACATGACTTATTTTCTTGTGGGCCTTACCTTTGAAATCCACGCATCTGTCGCTCTCTTTTAAACAGACAATGAATCCTAAAATGAAATATTTAAGAATAAAAAATCAAAGCTCCGCCCTCTTGTTTCACATTATATCGTTGAAAGGATTACGCATGTAAAAATTACAATAGATAGATAGTATAAAGAACCTTACTTCGCTAATGCAATCCATCTAAGCTTAGTTTAAAGCTGTAATGGATGAATAGCTTACCTGCATACGACTTAATATATGTCGTTGGTTCTGTTCCTTTTATATAATGTGTGTATAGTATTGGTTTATTAAGGCATTATTATCAGCTTTCTTCCTTCTAACCGGCAATGCATCTCCGATTTTTGTAATGCAGAGATCAATCCCTTTAATGAAACACCTCTCGTAATTCCTCCACCAAATTCAATATTTGGTATACCCTTTTCATATACTACCTCAACGTCGTACCAGCGCTCAACTTGCCGCATTATTTCCTCTACTGTTGAACCTTCAAAATAAAAGGCTCCATTCTTCCAGGCCATTACCTTATCTATATCAGCATTTTTTATCACTTTGATTTCCGGTAGAGTTTTGTTCATTGATAGCTGCGCTTGCTGGCCTGGTTTTAATAATACACTAGTTGAAACGGAAGGCATTATTGATGCATGAATGCTTCCTGTCAACAGAGTGGCATTAATGCTCGTTTCGTTTTCATAGGCATTCACGTTAAAATCTGTTCCCAGGACGGCAATCTCCATTTTGTTGTCCACATTCACCTTGAAAGGCATTTTTTCATTCTTTGCTACTTCAAAATAAACCTCTCCTGTAATTTCTACTTTCCGTTCCCTTCCAGCGAATGTTGTTGGATAACGCAAGGAACTGGCGGCATTCAACCAAGCCTTTGTACCATCGGACAATGTAACCTGGAATTGTCTTCCTCTGGGGGTCGTCATTACATTATATGCGACTTTTTCTGCAATTCCTCCTCTTACATCATAGGCCAGTTGTCCGTTGTTTAAGCGCACCTGCGCACCATTCTGGTTCGCAATCACGCCATTACCCAGGCTATCCAGTACAATCTGGGCACCATTAGAAAGTGTGAGTATAGCACCATTCCTGCCTGGAGCTATGTCAGAAGAGCTTACGGCAACAGATGAAATATTCTTTTTATGTATAGCCCCAAAATAAACTCCGATACTCAGCAAAACTAATATCGAAGCTGCCGCCCATCCCCATTTACGTATTAGGAACACGCGGCGGACCGCCCTGGCTCCTTTCAAACGTTGTTGCAATACCTGGAAAATTTCCTCATGACGGAGATCATCCTCTATGGCTGCATATCTGCCGTGATAAAGATCGTCATCCAAACGGGAGGATATAATTTCCTGATTTTCAGGCAGCTTACTCATTGTTATAAATAATGCTTCCTCTTCACTCGTAAGCGTATTAGTAAGATATTTGTCAAGAAGATTGGTAAATGTAGTTGTCATGGTTACAGATTGAATAACCCATTCAACTTAAAGACACAAAAAAAGGGAAGAACACACAGTGGGAGGCGAAATTTTTTTTGAACGGGAAAAATTAGAAGAAGAGGCTAAGTAAATTTTCTCCATGGTTCTTGAGAAAGATCCTGATATTATTTAAAGCACGGGTGGCATGATTGGAAACAGTCCTTTTATCAATACCTAGCTGCTCTGCTATTTGTTCATGACTCAATCCCTGTTCACGTGATAAAATATAGACCCGTTTCTGTTGGTCTGGTAATTGTTCTACGGCTTGTTGTATTGTAGCATGGGTTTGACGCAATTGCAAACGTGCATCTGGCAACAACAGATCAGCAGGGAGAGCGTCCTCATAATAATCGCCAAGCGTTACGGTATCAAACTTGCGTCGCAGGGCATTAAGCACTTCATTGCGCGTCATGATAAACAAAAAATCTTCAGGCTTTTCCATTTTTCTTAACTCTATCCTTTTAAGCCAAATTTTAAGGAAAATATCCTGGACAATATCCCGCGCCCAATCCGGGGATTTGAGGTAGCTAAGCGCCGTACCGTACACTAAAGGTTCATGCAGATCATACAATTGCCGAAAAGCCGATTCATCGCCCTCCGCTATACGCGAAAGCAATCCCTGTTCATTATATGACTGATTGGTTGACAAATATTAGTTCAATTATTATGTATAACTGCAAGCTATAAGAAAAATTTCACAGGTCGATAATATCTAAATTAATTCATTGAAATTTATTATTAAGTCAACATGCCTCTTTTACTATGGATGAAAGTTTATTTATGGTAGGCATTTTTTTGACTTTCGTTCTTGGCTTTTTCTGTTACCCTATCAGCTACACCCGAATGCTTTCGCCTTCTTTGAATTTGTTCCTGAACTTCATTGTCAAAAAAATAAATTTTATCATAATATTAATATCAATATTAATCAGTTCAGCTAAACGTATTAATTCATTGTTTGAAAAATCACCAGGGCTGTTGCATTTTTTTTTGAAAGCCGCATATCCCATATGGATTTGCCGGGCAAGTACAGAATAAGGAATTAATGCTTCTATTTGCTTGAAGTTTTCAATTTTTCCGGCCTCAAAATCTGTTTTCAAGGAATTAAGTTTATACTTCAATTTCTGTTGAAACTCGATTTCTTTTTCCTTTTCGGACATGTTTTGTTTACTTCTCGGCATCTGTTCATACTTTATGCCCAAATATTAAATAGATTTCAATATTCAAGTATAAATTTTAAATAAATGGTATTTTTATTTCACTATTGAGTATAAATAATACCGTTTCGGTATTTTTATTAACTTTGTTTTCT
>JAATEZ010000378.1 GCA_015655485.1 Lactobacillales bacterium
AAAAAAAACAGCTGGCAGTGGCGACGGGTGGCCGAATGACCACAACTCAGCGCCCCAGAACAAGGCGAGACAATACCAAAGCATCACTCGACTGATCACTGGTGCAAGCTTGGCAGAATATTGACGTTAATTAACATATTTTATTGGAATTTATAACGCTTTCGCCTTGCATCTTTCTCCTCAGACAGAAAGCAAGGCTTGTTCGCCCCAGAGTACTTCGAATATCGACATTGATATGTCGAGCTTGAGCTGTATGACTCGAAAGCAACGGGAGACAGACATGAAGAAGTACGAGAAATGTTTACATACTGAGGAACAACCTTTGTCAATGCAGCAAGGCGAGCTTCCTTTTTACATAGCTCCTACAACATTTATGTCACTCTTGACTGGGGTCCTTAGGTAAATCTACCCAAATGTGGTTGAGTGTAAAGTATTAGCCTGTCGCTTTAATAGGCCCTCGAATTAACCAATTATCGACTGCTTAAAAGTCTGAGGCATGAGTATGGGCAATCTTACGTGATTCGAGCAATAAGCGCGCTGCTGCAATAGGGCTAAGCTGCATGGTAGCTTGCCTGAGTGTGGGTGCCACGTTTTCGACCACAGTCGTTGCACTTCAGACCAACTACAGTTGAGAACATTAAAAATATTACTGATATTCAAAAATTGTCAGGTATCCAAGGACAAAACATCCAGCAAAAAATCAGCCAATGGCAGACGCAAATTGTAGAAATGACAGAAAAAAAATATACCAAAGCTTTATTGGAGATCGAAAATCTTGCTTTTCATTATCCTTATAATCAGCGAGCGGTCCTGGATCAATTAAATTTAAAAATTTATCAAGGAGAAATGTTGAGTCTGGTTGGAGAAAACGGAGCAGGAAAATCAACTATTTCCAAACTTATTTGCGGTTTCTATGCCCCTGCTTCTGGTGAAATAAAGTGGCAGGGACGGTCTCTTCTCAATGAATCTATCAAGGAAAGAGCAGAGAAAATTGGTTACATCATGCAGAATCCTAATCAGATGATCTCGCAAAATAAAATTTTTGATGAGGTGGCTCTGGGACTGGTCAATCGCGGATGGCAGAAAGAAGCAATCAAAGAAAAAGTATGGGAGATTTTAGAGGTATGTGGACTTTATCCATTTCGTTCCTGGCCGATTTCAGCGCTTAGTTATGGACAAAAAAAACGTGTAACGATCGCTTCGATTCTTGTTTTAGAGCCGGAATTATTGATTCTGGATGAACCGACTGCCGGGCAGGACTTTAAGAATTATACTGAGATGATGCATTTTTTAGAAAAACTGAATCAAAATGGAAAAACGATTTTAATGATTACCCATGATATGCATCTGATGTTAGAATACACTGAGCGTACGCTGGTTTTAAAGAAAGGGCAAGTGGTTGTGGATGCTTCACCTTATGAGGTTTTGACGAATAAAAAAATTGTAAAAGATACGGCGTTAAAAGAAACTAGTTTGTTTACTTTGGCAGAGCAGCTTAATTTAGCTCATCCGGTAGAATTTGTCGAAAAATTCATTCAGCAGGAGAGAAAGGAACGAGGAAGATGAATCGCGATCAATTGATTGGCTATATTCCCAATGATACTTTTTTTCATCGATTAAGCGGCAGCTCAAAATTGATTGCTTTTTTGTTACTTTCTGTGATTGGGATGGTTTCTTACGATACTCGATTTTTATTGGTACTTGGAATGGGTTCATTTGTGATTTTTCGTATTGCTCAAATAAAACTAAGTGAAATTTCGTTTGTGCTGAAATTTATTGCTTTTTTTTCAATACTGAATTTATTGACAGTTTATCTTTTTTCCCCAGAGTATGGAGTACAATTATATGGCAGCCGTCATCTGATTTTTTCGGGTATCAGCCGTTTTACACTGACGCAGGAGCAGCTGTTTTATGAACTAAATTTATTTATCAAATATTTCTGTACCATCCCGCCGGCATTAGTTTTTTTAATAACAACAGATCCCAGTGAATTTGCTTCTAGTTTAAATAAAATCGGCGTTTCTTATAAAGTGAGTTATTCAGTTTCTTTGGCTTTACGCTATATTCCTGATGTACAGAGCGATTTTCAAACAATTTCGCAAGCTTCTCAAGCTAGAGTGACCGAGCTGTCTAAGAAGGCCAAGCTTTTACAGAGAGTCAAAGGCAATGTACAGATCGCGCTGCCGCTGATTTTCACTAGTTTGGATCGGATCACTACGATCAGTAACGCCATGGAATTGAGACGTTTTGGCAGAGGAAAAAAGCGCAGTTGGTATTGTGCAAAAAAAATGACCCGCAATGATTATCTGGTTATCGGAGCCGCTCTCTTGATTTTTTGCATCGGACTTAGTCTTATTGTCCTTAATGGTGGGCGTTTTTATAATCCGTTTCAATAAGGTGGATCACAGAGGTAGTTTAGGGGAAAATAAAAGAGTAGAAGCAAAAAGTGATCATTTTGTCTCTACTCTTTTATTTTTGTAATGGTTCAAGATCTAAACGAACTCATTCAGCATTTCAGTGTTCAGCTTCATGAGGTAGACCTTTTCGGCCATAACGCAAGGTAAAATTCACGACGCAGCTCATCGCTAAAATTTTCTTTTTGTTATGGCTCAAGGTCTGATATACCTCATTCAGCATTTCAGTGTTCAGCTTCATGAACCAGCTTGTTTCGGCAAAAAGATCACTTGTCTCGAAGACAAAAGGCGTCTTAGTGACAAGTTCCTATTTTGCTCACAAGTTGAGCAGGTTCATTCAGCATTTCTTATTATACTTTGGGGATAAACAGGTTGCCTAGCGTGGCGGCCATGATAGCTTTGATCGAATGCATCCGATTTTCTGCCTGATCAAATTGACGAGCATATTTGCTGCGGAAAACTTCATCGGTGATTTCCATCTCCGATACGCCAAAGCGTGTGGACATTTCTTTGCCGTAAACAGTTTCCGTATCATGGAAGGCAGGAAGGCAGTGAAGGATGATCAAATCATCATTATTCGCTTTTTTTACCATGTCCATGTTGATTTGATAGGGCTTCAGCAATTTAATCCGTTCTTCAAATTTGTCTTCTTCTCCCATAGAGACCCATACATCTGTGTAAAGAACATCTGCGCCTTTGACACCTTCAGATACATCATCAGTGATTATTAACTGAGCTCCAGATTTTTTGGCATATCCTTGAGCTGATTTAACGATCTCCTCGGCAGGAAATAAGGATTTGGGGGATACGATCCGCATATTTACGCCAAGAATAGCTCCTGTGACTAATAAAGAATTAGCAACATTGTTCCGGCCATCTCCAGCGTAAGCAAAATTGATTCCTTCTACATGCCCGAAATTCTCTTGAACTGTTAAAAAGTCCGCAATCATTTGTGTTGGATGCCATTCATCTGTCAACCCATTCCAGACAGGAACGCCGGAAAATTCAGCTAACTGTTCAACTGCTTGTTGGCTGAAACCGCGGAATTCAATGCCGTCAAACATGCTGCCTAAAACTTTTGCCGTATCTTCAACGGATTCTTTTTTACCTAGCTGAATGTCATCTTTTCCCAAATATTCTGGATGAGCTCCCAAATCGATAGCCGCCGTAGTAAATGCGGATCTTGTTCGTGTTGAGGCTTTTTCAAAAAGAAGAGCTATATTTTTTCCTTCTAAATAATGATGGGGGATCCCGTTTTTTTTAAGATTTTTTAAATGTTCAGAAAAATCGATTAAATATTGAAGTTCTGCTTTAGTATAGTCTTTTTCCGCTAAAAAACTTTTCCCTTGAAAAACTGATTTCTTCATAACAACATTCTCCTTAACTATTTATTGATTGTTCAAATATACCATTAAATGGCAGATTTTGGAATATAGCTGAGATTTTTATATCATTTTGAAAAAGTGTAATAGACAAAGATGAATAGAATACATAAAATGACTGCGATGACTTTTTCGTAATTTGTAAAAATCTTTTGTTTATAGAATTTGCGAATATAGATAAATATGATCGTTTCAAGTAAGAATAATAAAACTGTTAGTAGCAAATATCACATTCCCGAAGCATAAGTCAGCCATAATATGTAAATCGTCGAAAGACAACCTAATATAATGTTTTTAGTGAAATCTACAGTTCTTTTTGTGATCACTATACATTTGGTATGATGCGATACAAGCATACGAAAGTAGAATAGTAGAGGATACCAGGGAGGCCATCAAAGTATAAGCCAGATCTGTCACTAAAAATGAGAGCAAGAATATTTGTATAATCAGATTTGTAATCATGAGTGCCCCAATCGGCATTTCTTCTTTATTTTGTAAATATTTTAGGGAATATTTTAGGGAATATTTCATCTTTTCCTGTTTGACACGACACTTCTTCTGCTAATAAAGTATTAGCGATCCAGACACCAAAAATCGTTAGGATGACACTGATATTTACAATCACAGCACCAGACTTGCTGATGATTCGTTCCAGCACAAAAGCCATCGCGTGTCAATCTAAACTTTTCAGTTCTGCTTGACTCATGATGCCGAAAGACGTTCCTGTGACCGCCATGTAAAACAGTATCACGGCAGCAAAGACAAGTAAAGTTGTTTTACGCACATTTTGCCCGCCAGAAAAAGTGGGAAAAAAATAGCCATCGGCACTGAAAAAAAGCGTTCCAAAAGCTACATTTCCTAAAATTACTGAGATCCAGTATCCCCAAACCGAATTAAAGTCAATATAATTACCGAATTCTGCTTTTGAATAACTAAAGATTCCTGAATCTAAGTCAGGTTTTTTGGCATTTAAGTTTTGTATACAGAAAGCTAGGGGCCCATGCCGATCCTGGCGACGATCCAGCCTAGAATCACAGCCTCTGCAGAAGAGGTAGCGGCCATATTAGACATTAAATTGTAGATTCCGGCACCTATGATCCCGATCAATGAGATCAAACCTAGTTTTTTTTGTGAAGCCATTTTTGAATTCATTTCCCTTATTCATTTTTTTGTAAAGTAATTCATTAATGAACAAAGCAGTCCGGATTATGCAAAGATCAAAACTACTTTGTCAAAGTTATAAAACTAAAATCTAAGAGATAAGCAACTCAAGACACTAATGTTTTCATTTGAAGTAAATCGTTTTATTGATACTAATAGTGTATCAATAAAACGATTAGGGGAGAGTTTGTATGCTGGAACCTTCATCTCAAAAGCAGAGCATTTATAATTTTATCTCAAATCAAATCAGTATCGGAGAGCTAAAAAAAGTGATAAATTGACAGAACAATATATCGCTGAAAAACTCTATATTATACGGACACCAGTTAGGGAAGTTTTGTTCCAATTAGCAGCGGATGGCATTCTTGAACATGTGCCGAGAAAAGATTCTCGCATCAAGACATTAAGTCAAGAGATACCTATCAGATGATTGGATTGTTAGATGCTAAGGAAGCAGTACTGGCACTTATGACAATATCTGAAACTGATCGTTCAAATATGCAATTTTTTATCGACGCGATGGATTCTGCAATAAAAAACAGATTATATACAAAATACAATGAACTTCAATATGAGTTTCATAATGTTTATATCGAAAAATGCAGCAATCGCATTTTAGTTGACTTGGTAGAAAAATATAAACAATTTTTCTTAGGTAAAGAATATTGTAATATCGATTCTGCTGAAATAACGGATATGTTTTTAAAGAAAAATGAAAAACATCAAACAATTTTAGAGATGTTTAGCCAGAATGAACCTGAAAAATTGCGTAGATTTATTGAAGAGATCCACTGGTGACCGGAAAATGATCAATATGATATTTGGTGAAGCATCTTTTAACCGTTTAACGTGGCGAGTAACGAGATTTTTTGAGAATGTCAACTATTTTTAGCGGTTAAATAAAAGCAAGGACGAGACTAATAAAAGGTCGATGGTCAAAAGCAGCATCTTCGAAAATAACCAAAAGTATCCAGAAAATATGGTGAACTATTTTCGGATACTCATATCTTTTCTTTAAAACTGAACACTTTTGATCTAGCCTTTTTCTTGTTAAATTTTCTTATTTTTTTAGCAAAATCGCCCAAAGAATGTTGTGATGCTATTGACCAAAAGAGTTTTTCCTGTGGCTTTATTGATTCAATGGATAAAGAAAAGCCTGAATGATTTTTGAACTTGGATCTAAGAAAGACACAACTGGCTGCATTTTCTCATTGTAACAACGCAGTGAGAAAGTTGCGGAGCCATCGTTGACAAAAATTTCTATAACACTTTTTTCAGCAAAAATTTGCAACTTGTTAAGCCCGGCTTTGATAAAAGCAGAACGATATTCTCTCTTTTTTGTGATCCAATTGGTTCGCGACACGGTCAAAAGTTTTTCATTTTCTTGCCAATCAATTTGGATTTCTTGGTAGAGATTCATTGAAAAATTTGTTCTAACGGATGAGTTTAAATCAATTCCTATTTCATTAGCATACTGTTCTAAGTTGAGCGGTTCAGTTATCGTTGTTTTCAAAAAAATTTTATCTAAGCGTAAAGATTGTAATTCGACGACTGGTCTTTGTTTTAGTTGTCCCGCTGCAATTGTGATCTCTCGAGGGATGGAAAGAACGTGAGCCCAATTATTTTCTTTGATTGAAGGGAGCCCGATTTCCAGCTCGGACTCCATAACACCTAGCCAACCAAATAATAACAGCCTGCCCGTTTCATCGTGAAAGCTTTGACAAGCATAAAATTCAAAACCGTGATCTAATTCTTTAAATGCAGTTGTTGGGGAAAATTGATTTTTTAGTTCATCAAATTTTCCCAATAGGTATCCCGTCTGAAAGATATTATGATAATTGATACCAAAGGCCGGAATACCTTGTGGAGAAAAGACGAACGCAGAGATATCCTTACCTTGATCTATAAGCAGATCTGGACATTCCCACATGTAGCCAAAGTTCAAATCCTCCAGTAAGATTTTGTGCTCAAATTTCCATTGTTGCAGATTCATTGACGTGTAGATCAGCACGGTTCCTTCTAAGTTCTCTGTTTGAGCTCCTAGTAAAAGTCGATAGCAATTGTCTTCTCCTTGCCAGACTTTTGGGTCACGAACGTGACGCGTATAACCAGCGGGATGATCGATAATTGGGCCCTTCTTTTCAAAATGAATGCCATCACTTGATACGGCTAAACACTGATAACTTGATTTGCTGCCATCTGTGTTGATCACATTCCCTGTGTAAAATAAATAGATCTGTTCATTATAAACGATTGAGCTGCCTGAATAGCAACCGTCTTTATCAAACCATTCAGAAGGGATTAGTGCTGCTTTTTCACGCTGCCAAGTTACCAGATCTCTAGAAGTAACATGTCCCCAGCACTTATGACTATGGTTAGTGGCATAAGGATTCCACTGATAAAAAATATGATAGATACCTTTCCATTGGATCAAGCCTACTGGGTCATTTAAAAGCCCTTGATCGGGATAAATATGAAAAGAGGGTCTATTTTCTTCTATTTCACCTAAAAAATTCAAAATAATCCCTGCTTTCACTCTTATTTCTTAAACAAATGTATTTTTGTGAAGCTACTAGCTGCAAATTTATCTTATTCTAAATATTATTGATTCATAAGGCCTGAGCGTAAGGTTAGATAAATCATATGAACTATCCGCGTAATTACTAATCAATATCTCTTGCGCTTTTTCATTTACTAAGTCGAGAGTAGTAATCTTAGAAGTGAAATTTGCTGCAACAAGAATCGAGTCGTGTGTATAAACTCTTTTATATGAATAAACGAAAGGGTTATTTTTATCCATTAATTCATATTTTCCATAAATAAAAACATCATTTTTTTTTCTTAATTTGATTAATTTTTTATAATAATAAAAAATTGAATCGCCATCTTTTAGACTATTCTCTACATTTATTTCTTGATAATTTTTATTCACTTTCATCCATGGATCTGTATTAGAAAAACCGGAAAATAAGGTACTATCCCACTGCATCGGTGTCCGTGCATTATCTCTAGCCTTTTTTTTAAATGAATTAATTATGTTCTCATGAGAAAAGCCTTGAGCGATCCTTTGTTTATATATATTTTGTGTCTCTACATCTACATAATCTTCAAGATGATCAAAGTGTGCATTTGTCATACCAATTTCTTCTCCTTGATAAATAAATGGAGTTCCTTGCATTCCATATAATAATGTTGCCAACATTTTGGCTGATTCTATTCTAAAGGTTGAATCATCTCCAAAACGTGAAACAATACGGGGAAGATCATGATTATTCCAGAACAAGCTGTTCCAACCTTTATCAAATAATCCGGTTTGCCATTTTGAAAATACTTCTTTCAATTCTAATAAATCTAATGTTTTTAAATCCCAGCGTGACTTACCTGATATTTTATCTAATTGCATATGTTCAAATTGAAAAATCATAGATAATTCCCTGCAGTCTGGATTAGAATAATGTATTCCCTCTTCAATAGAAGCTCCCCAGGTTTCTCCGACTGTCATAAGGTTATATTTCCCATAAGTATTTTCATACATTTCGTGAAGATATTCATGCAAATGTGGTCCATTTTCTTTGATCATTTTGTCAGGTTCTTTCCCAATTAAATCAATAACATCCATTCTAAAACCACTAATTCCTTTATCAATCCAAAAATTAATTATTTTCCAAATTTCTTTTCTCATTTTAAGATTTTTCCAATTCAAATCCGGTTGTTTGTCACTATAAAAATGAAGATAAAATTCATCTGTCGTCTTATCATATTTCCAAGCGGATCCCCCAAAATTTGACTGTAAATCATTGGGAACATCTCCATTTACTGCTTCTCGCCATATATAAAAATCTCTAAACTTATTGCTCTTATTTTTTTTTGACTCCCTAAACCATTCGTGTTCATTTGAAGTATGATTAACCACCAAATCCATGATTATTTCAATTCCAAAATTTTTACTTTTATGTATTAATTTTTCCATATCTTCCATTGTACCGTAAGGTTTGAATATCTTTGTATAATCACTGATATCATATCCATTATCTACTTGAGGTGATTCGTAAACAGGGCAGAGCCAAATAACATCAATACCTAAATAATTAAGATAATCTAATCTGGCAATAATTCCAGGAATATCTCCTATTCCATCATCATTAGAATCTTGAAAACTTTTTGGATAAACCTCGTATATTATGCTGTTTTTCCACCAATTTTTTTCTTTTCGCAATGTTATATACCTCGTTATGATTTATTAAAATTATATTTTAAGTGTTCATTTTTTTAATTTTCTTTTTGTTGATTGTGTTTTCTTGCATAAATAAATGTCAATACAAATGAAATAGCAAAAGCAATCAATGAACATAATAGAAATTGAGGAACAACACTTGCCTTAATGCAGATGAAACCAATAATACCTGCAGGCCCCTGAGAAACTGACAAAACATTGAATAACCCTGTAAATATAGAAGCGATTCCCGAAGCTATCATGGCACAGAAAAATGGATATCGCAATTTTAAATTAACACCAAAAATTGCAGGCTCCGTAATTCCTAATAAGGCTGATATTCCTCCAGATAAAGCCAAGTTTTTCTGCTTTTGGTCTTTTGATGTGAAAAATACAGCCAGGGTCGCTGCTCCTTGTCCAATATTGGCCATTGCCGCTATTGGAAATAGAAAGGAACCGCCTGTTTTTGCGATATCTGCCAGTAAAGCTGTTTCAATAGGAGGAAAGCTTTGATGAAGGCCAGTAATAACTATTGGAGAATAAAATAAACCTAATACGCCTGTTCCCACGGGTCCTGTCGTATTATACATCCAGACCAAAAAGTTAGTTAATGAATCACCAAAAACTCGCATTATTGGCCCCACAAAAGTGAAAGTTAAAATTCCTGTAATAATAATCGTCAGCATTGGCGTAAATGTAAAATCTAAAGCAGCAGGTAACCATTTATGGAATTTTTTTTCTAACTGAGCCAGTATGTAAGAAACTACTAATATAGGAAAGACAGTACCTTGATAACCGGCTTGGGCTACATGAAAACCAAAAATATTCCAATAGGTCATACTTCCGTCTGCTACTGAACTTGCCACACTATAACCATTTACTAATGAAGAAGATACCATGACCATTCCCATTGCAGCGCCCAAATAAGGATTTCCCCCAAATCTTTTTACCGCCGAAAATCCTATTAAGACTGGCAAAAAGGAAAAAGGGGCAGCAGCTAAAACATTGACAAAATCAGCAAATCCTTTAATGTTTGGATATAAACTAACTAATGATTTGGCATTAAATAAGCCTTCGGCAGTCAGAACATTATTTAATGCCATTAAGAGCCCTCCGGCAACTAGAGCCGGGATTATTGGAACAAATATATCTGAAAGAACTGTTATGAATTTAATTATTACATTTTGTTTTTTAGATTTTTTTTCTTGAATCTCTTTTTTTAACTGGTCTTTGGATACTCCTTCAATATCTGTCTCTTCGATTAAATATTTATAAACATCATTTACATCCCCAGCACCAATAATGATTTGATATTGTCCATTAGCTTTAAAGGTTCCTTTTATATCATCATTTTCATCTAGTTTTTTTTCGTCAACTTTTGTATCATCTTGCAAAACTAATCTGAGCCGTGTGGCACAATGTGTAGCAGCAATAATATTATCTTTTCCAACTGCTTCAAGAACGTCTTGCGCAACTTTTTGATGATCCATTTCTTTCGTCTCCTTAATTATTAATTATTGTATAATAGCGGTACCGGTTCCAAAAAAATCTTAATCCAAATCTCTGAAATCCTCCTTCACATTAGTTGATATTGTAGTATTACATAATCTTTTTTACTGTCACATTATTTTAATTTGTATACAAAAGATATAACAAACCAAATTGGGATTTTTTTGAAAACCTAGCGAATGGAACCGGTTCTATTTTTTATTGTAAACGGTTCAACCGTTTTTGTCTATACTAAATTAAAAAAGTAGTGGAATTTTTGATTTCAACATGATTTTCAATCAAGGTCACATTAGCCACTTCTTCTTTATTTACTAAGCGAATAATACTGTTCGCTGTCACATGTCCGGCTTTTTGATAGGCATACTTGACGGTTGTGATAGTTGGTGTTACAGCATCGGTAATATCGTAACCTCCAAAACCTGATATTGAAATGTCTTGCGGTATCTCAATATTCAATTCACGCGCTGCTTTTAGAACTCCAAGAGCTATATTATCCGTTGCGCAAATAATATAGGTACTTTCATTATGAGGCAACAATTTTAGTGAAAGCTTGTAAGCATCTTTAGTTTGAAAAGTGGTTTCATAATAGTCAGGATGTATATCAAAAAGTTGGAGTGCGTCAAAAACACCCTTTTTACGCGAGTGACCAACTGAACGATCCGCCTCCGTAACTCCCAGATAAGTGATTGACCGGTGTCCTAGTTGATGAGCATATTGGCCGATTTTATAGCCGGCTTCATAGTCAGAGTATAAAACATTATGATAGTCCTCAACTTCTTGACCAAGAATAATGATAGGGACATCTAAAGATTTTAGGAGTTGAATATGTTCGTCCTTTAGTATTGTAGCAAAAAAAACAATTCCTGCCACTTTTTGTTTTTTAAAAGTTTGCAATGCTTCAAGTTCTCGTTCGGGCGATTGATAAGTGTTCAAAATTAATAATTCATACTTTTTTTCGGCAAATTCCTGATCCATTCCAGCAAGTGACTGAACAATGGAATATGAGTCCAGACGCGGAACAATTGTACCTATCAAATTATTTTTTTTTGCTTTTAAACTTTGTGCAAAAGAATTAGGCGAGTAATTTGTCTCATGGACAATCTTTTTAATTTTATCCGTTGTTTTTTTACTGATGGAACCACCATTTAGATAGCGAGAAACAGTACTTTTAGAAACACCAGCCAATCTGGAGATATCACTGATCGTTACTAGTTCTTTATTATCATTTGACATGTGTTTCCCCTCGCTTTTATAGTGTGTCATCTTTATCTGTTCTTATGATAGCAAAATTTCACTCTTTCATCCAGTTCAATAGAAAATATATTTTAAGAAATAAATAGGATCAGGACTATTTTTTTACATTAAGTGGATCGCTGAGTCAGCTTATTTCGATCGAGTGCTGTCTGTTCGTTGAATCATTTCTTATGAACCTTGTTGCATTCTTAA
>JAATEZ010000475.1 GCA_015655485.1 Lactobacillales bacterium
ATTTCCTTCAAATCCTTCTCTTCATAATATTCCATATGATAAATGATTCCAAATCGATCACGCATTGGTGCAGAAAGCATTCCTGCTCTTGTTGTTGCACCAACTAAAGTAAAAGGAGGTAAGGGAAAATGGACAGGATGTGCTGTAGTTCCTTGACCAATCATAATATCTACATAAAAATCTTCCATTGCAGAATATAACAGTTCTTCGGCCACTCGAGGCAACCGATGGATCTCGTCAATAAATAAAACATCCCCGGCTTCTAACTCATTTAAAATTGCAACTAAATCACCAGGTCTTTCAATTGCTGGTCCGCTCGTCGTTCGAATATGAACATCCATTTCGTTAGCGATCACCATACCCATAGTAGTTTTTCCTAATCCCGGAGGACCATATAACAAAACATGGTCTAGTGCTTCTGAGCGCTTTTTTGCTGCTTCGATATATATTGAAAGCTCCTTCTTTACCTTATCCTGCCCAATATATTGAGCAAGATACTGTGGTCTAAGAGACTTTTCTAACCACTCTTCTTCTGGACTGCTTTCTTTTGAAACAACACGATCTTGTTCGTCTCTTTCTGCCATTAGTACCTCCTATTTTTTCATAACAACCTTCAAGGCCAACCGCAAAAAATCGTCAGTGGTCGCTGCAGAGCTCTTTTCTAACTCTGGAACTACTTTTTTCACTTCTCGTTCACTATAGCCTAAGGCCCACAGAGCCTCTATTGCCTCTGATAAAGCCGGATTTTTCTCTCCTTTACTTCCGATCACAGTTGGATCTTGTTGCTCATCAGATACAATTTTGCTTTGAGACAATTCTCCTAATTTCCCCTTCAAATCTAAAATCATTTGTTGAGCCGTTTTTTTACCGACCCCAGGAAATTTTGTCAAGTACTCTGCATCATCTGACTCAATGGCTCGAACTAACCCAACATGATCCTCAGAAGCTAAAATAGCCAGAGCACTTTTAGGACCGATTCCTGAAACGCGAATCAAACGCAAGAAAAGCTCTTTTTCATCTAAATCAAAAAAACCATAGAGAGTATGGGCATCTTCGCGAATCACCTGGTGGACAAAAATTTTCATTTCTTTCTTGTCGCTTTCAGAATATCGATATGGATTTGCAACGGCCAATTGATAACCAATACCTTGATTTTCTATGGTGATATAATACGGACAAACAAACGTAACTACTCCTTTTATATACTCAAACATTGCCTTTCCTTTCTTCCCCAACAAAAATCTTATCTTTGTCATTCTAGTGACGATATTACCAAATTTTTTATCGATATCTGCTGAAATCCCTTAAAAATTCATTGTTTTTTTTTGACATCGGTTTACACAAATAAATAAATTGATAGTGCAAATCATGAAACTTTCCATATCTAAGTTTTAGTGTGGATCTTGGATCCGTTTGAACATTTTTTCCATGTCTTTATTAGTAAACCGAATTAAAACCGGGCGGCCGTGAGGACAATTATAGGGGTTTTCACATTGAGCTAAATCACTTAATAATTGTTGGGCCTGCAGAACATTTAAATAGTGGTTTGCTTTAATTGATTTTTTACAGCTCATCATGATCGCTAATTGCTCACGAAACTTAGCCACATTCACTTTTCCTGTTGTCAACATTGTGTCGATCATTGCACGGATTACAACTTCTTCCTCTCCTTGAGGATACCAAGTTGGGTGAGATCGAATAATAAAGCTATTTTGACCAAAATCCTCCAGAAAAATCCCCACATTCTCCAAAATCGACTGTTGTTCTCTGATTTTTATAACATCACTATTCGGATAATCTAAAACAATTGGTACCAATAATTCTTGTAGATCATTATTGACTTCACCGATTTTTTTACGATAATACTCATACTTAATACGCTCTTGGGCAGCATGCTGATCAATAATATACAATCCTTCTTCACTTTGCGCAAAGAGATATGTTCCATGCATCTGACCAAAATACTCCAACTCTGGAAATACTCTAGCCGCATTCATTTCCGTTTTTTCTAAAGCTAATGAAGAGGGAAAATCAGCAGATTCCGCAAAATTTTCTGTTTGATCAGACAAAATAGAATACGCGTTTTCAACTTCTGCTACTTGATCCTTCCCATCAAAAACGGTCCTAGAAGAAAATGCATTCGCTATATTATTCGTTTTGTTTTTCTCATTTTTTTCAGATTCCTCATAGGTAGTTTCTGCTTCAGGAACATAGAATTGTCCAGTTCTGGCATCGTATGCTAAAGAATGTCGAGCTTCGTTGAACTGTGGTTTTTCTTTACTAGATAAGGGTAGCGTTATTTGCTGACTATCAAACTTATCCATTTGTTTTCGTTTAAAATTCAAATTGTCAGCGGCATTAGGTATCAATTGTTCATTCGCTAAGGCTTCTTGAATTGCACTAGAGATCAATTCTTGTAATTCTTTCTCTTTACTTAATCGTACTTCTTGCTTGGTCGGATGCACGTTTACATCTACTAACAACGGATCCATCGTGATCGAAACTACTGCAATAGGAAAACGTCCTACCATTAGCTTTGAGCCATAACCCGCTACAATAGCTTTTGTTAAAATATAATTTTTTATATAACG
>JAATEZ010000043.1 GCA_015655485.1 Lactobacillales bacterium
AGGTTCCATGAACAACTCATTTGAGTCGCAGCGACTATAATTTTTCTCAATTGTCTCTCCCCGCTTTCATTTTGGTACTTGCTGAGTGATACAGTGAATATTGCCGCCGCCTAAAAGAACTTCATGCGTATTTATCTGAATGATTTTTCGTTCTGGAAATAAGTTTTCAAACTGCTGTTTAACACATTCATCTTGCGGATCCCCAAAGGCCGGTAAAATGACGGCCCCATTACAAAAGTAAAAATTGGCATAAGACGCCGCTAAACGATCGCCGGCCATTCGCGGCAAAGTATTCGGCTCGAAATCCACTTCCCGGCTTTCTTTTTCAGTGATCTCTATCGGTTCGGGTAAAGGGATTTTATGGATCTTGATCGAACGCCCATTACTATCCGTTTGTTTGTTTAACTCTTCAAATGCGCATTTGGAAAGCAAATATTGAGGATCCTGCTGATTTTCTGTCCATGACAAGACTACTTCCGCGGGGCGAATAAAGGCGCAAATATTATCGACATGTTCATTGGTTTCATCCAAATAGATCCCTCTTGGCAGCCAGATCACTTTCTGGACATTTAAATAATTCTTCAGTTTTGCTTCAATCGCACTTTTTGAATAGTCAGGATTGCGGCCTTTGCTGAGCAGACAGGCTTCTGTGACTAGAGCTGTTCCCTGTCCATCGACATGGATCGAGCCTCCTTCCAAAATAAAATCTGTTAATGAATAACAGTCTGCCCTTTCTAATTCACAAACTTTACCGGCCAGCTGATCATCCAGATCCCAAGGAAAATAAATTCCGTCTGTCCGTCCGCCCCAGGCATTGAAGCGCCAATCGATCCCCCTGATTCTCCCGGAAAGATCGCGGACAAAAGTAGGCCCAATATCTCTAGCCCAAGCATCATTGCTGGACATTTCCACGACTATGATCCGTTCATCCAGAAAATGGCGGGCATGAGTGTATTGATCTTTGTTTACCAGCATCACTACTTCTTCAAAATCCGCGATCGCTGCAGCTATTTTAGCATACACGCGCTGAGCCGGTTTGGCGCCCCGCCGCCAATTGTCGCTTCTTTGCGGCCAAACCATATAAGTTCGCCGGTGACATTCAAACTCTGCCGGCATGTAAAATCCATCTTCTTCAGGGGTTGAGGTTAGTTTTTTCATCGGCATCTCACCTGTTCTTAACCAAGTTTTTTCTGTGATTTTTTTAAAATACAGAACTTATTAAAGCTTGTATTCTTCCTTAGTATCTTGCAGCGCTTTACCCATTCTTTCGATCACTTGATCGATTTGTTCATACGTAATGATCGCAGCCGGTTCAAAACGAATACATTTCGAATTTACCAGTGTTCCAGCCGTCATCACACCTTGGCTGAACAGGGATTTGGCAATACTGTAGCCTACCTCATCGGTGACAAATTCCACAGCGAGCATTAAGCCGATCCCTCTGACATCCTCGATCACCGTTGGATATTTCTGATGCAGTTTTTTTAGTTTATCGATCAGATAGTCGCCTTTCTCCTGACATTGTTTGGGAATATCTTCTTTCAACATGTAGCGGATCGTGGCCAATGCGGCCGAACAAGCCAGCGGATTTCCGCCAAACGTTGGGGAGCCGAGCAGCCATGGGTTATCCACCAGCTCCTGGACCCACATGTGCGGCCGGCAAATAAGTCCCGTGATCGGCATGATCCCGCCGCCGAAAGCTTTTCCATAAGTCATGATATCCGGTACGACACCTTCGGACTCACACCGCCACATCGTCCCTGTTCGTCCCATCCCGCATTGGATCTCATCAAAAATCAGAGCCACTTTATATTCATCACAAATCGCCCGAACTTCTTTTAGGTATCCCTTCGGCGGCACAATGACACCCGCTTCTCCCTGGATCGGCTCTAAAATCACTGCGGCAACTTTTTCTCCGACTGTCTGCAGATTACGAATCACCTTGCGCATATCTTCCGCATTGCCATACTCCACATGCTGTACTTGCTGAACCAATGGGACATAAGGTGTCCGATAAGTTCCCTTGCCTCCCATAGAAACTGCTCCCATTGATTTTCCATGAAAGGCTCCTACTGTAGAAATATACCAGCTGCCGCCTGTAGCGATCCGGGCAAGCTTCAAGGCCATTTCAACGGCTTCGGCCCCGCCGTTTGTAAAGAAACAATATTTTAAATCTCCGGGTGTGATATCTGCTACTGCTTTGGCCAGATAACCGCGCAGCGGATCCAGCAGTTCTTGCGAATGCAGCGCCTGATGCTCCAATTGAGCTTTAAGCGTCGCTAAAATTTCTTCATTGCGATGACCGCAAGTATAAATACCAAAACCGCCCAGACAGTCAATAAATTCTTCGCCATTGATCCCATAACAATAAGAACCGTTGTCCGTCCATTCTACAACTGCTGCATTGGTAGAGACCGACTTGCGATATTTTAACCAGCCCGGACTGACATAGTTGTCAAAATAATCCACTGTTTGATTTGTAATTAAATCCTTTTCGTTCTGAGATAAATCATTACTATGGATATAACCAATCACTTTATCTAAATCTTCAATTACACTTTCTTTGCTCATATTATTTGCTCCTTCTTATACTCGTTTATATTTTTTTGAAAAAGGCAAGAAAAAAATGGAATTTTTTGCCTCAATATTTTCTAATTAATCAGGAAAATAGCTGCCTTTTTACTTTTTGAAAAACGATGGCTCCGTCAACAAACGTTTTCTCGACTTGAACCTTTAACAACTCTTTTTCTGAGATCCCTTCAAGATTTCGATCCAGTACAACAATATCAGCCAATTTTCCAGCTTCCAGAGTGCCCAGATCGTGTTCGCGGCCGCAAGTATAACTGGCATCGCGTGTCTGTGCGATCAATGCCTCTTCAACACTCACGCACTGATGAACATTCCAGCCGTTTTCCGGTAATTCCTCTTTTGTTTTACGTGCAGCCGCATAATAAATATTGTCAAGCGGAGAAACATCCACCACTACCGGGGAATCGGTCCCAAAGGCCAGTTTGACATGGCTATCCAGCATGTCGCGGAAGGCCCACATCATTTTCATCCGTTTCTTTCCCACATCTCGTACCACCGTTTGATAATCCATTAAAATATGGCTGGGCTGCACCGAGGCGATCACTTTAAGCGACTGCAATCTCTTAATATCTTTCGGATCGATCACCTCGAGATGTTCGACACAATTACGGCCGCTGTCTGGAAGACCAAATTTTTTATAAGACTCTTCAAATGAATCTAGTGCCAGACTGATCGCCTGGTCTCC
>JAATEZ010000077.1 GCA_015655485.1 Lactobacillales bacterium
GCCTCGAAGTATATTCGCAAGAGAGAACTCTGATTATGGATAATTTCCGAAAAACTGAAGGTTTCGGTTTCAACGGATTTTCTTCCTTAAAAACAAGTTTGGATAAAGGGCACAAAACCCAATTCCATAAATTGATAGCGATTGCAAAAAATGGAGGCCCCCCCCTAATTCCATTTGATGAAATTATAAATACCACCAAAGCCTCTTTTGCCGCAATAGAAAGTTTAAAAACCGGCACATGGAAAGAAATCAAATAAATAACGTATGAAAATCCTTACAACCGTTCTCATTAATATTTTGTTCCTTAGTGCTTGTTCTTCTCCTAACAGGCTTGAAATAAAAGCAACTCCAGGAGGGATTTATTATTTACCTGCAAAGGTAGAAAATGTACATATTTTTGTAACAGGAGAAGCCTTAAGCAACAAGCCATTTAGGATTGTCGGAACAAAAAATAGGACAGAAATACTAGGAAATAGTTTTATAAAAATATCAGGGGTTGCCTCTAACATCTCTATCGAAAATGTGAAGTTTATAAATAATGTAATTAATGAAAAAGAATCGTCTGCTCTAATTGAGATAGGACAGGCTCATAAATATACAGTAACAGACATCTCAATTAAAAACTCAGAAATTACGTACACTCAAAAATTCAATGACCAGGATGTTGCAACGCAATTTTTTTGGATTAAGGTATCGGCAAATAATGTGCGAATAACAAGATGTCAATTTGAAAACAAACAAAATAGGCTCCCAATTATTCACGTAGATGCAAACTACCTAAACGTTGTAATTGAGAACTCTGCTTTCTTAAACGTCATGCCTCGAAAAGGAGAAGCCTTGGAAGCTATTCGTATTGGATTAATAGATGGTAACACAAATACTATAATAAGACACAACCGATTCTCAAACTATCACGGAGATGCTGAAACTATCAGCTGCAAAGCCGATGGCGTTAATATTTCAGATAATGTATTTGAAAACTCTCGTTCTGGAGTCAGCGTCCGATTCGCAAATAGTTGCATAATTAAAAATAATACGTTTATAAACACGATAAACCCTGTTCGTGTTGCGGGACGTAATAATAGAATTATTGGAAATACGTTTAAAGGAAGTGAGAACAGCATAGTGTTGATGGTTGGAGGAAAAGACAATTCGCCATATGGGTATACATATCCTCCTGTCAACGATTTATCTATTATTGGGAATACTTTCTCAGAAAACAATTACTCCCTCTTGCTTATAAGAAGCGGAAAGGACTCAATACTACCTGACAAGGTAAGATATGAATCGAATTATTCGGCTATCAAATCAAAAAAAATAAAACTTCTCAACAGGGAATTAACGAGCAATGATTTCGAGTTTGATAAATTAAAAATAAGCAGTCCGCCTGGAAATGTCACTCAAGAACAAACGACTTACAAAGTTCTCCTTTCAAAATAATCACTTATGTATATTAGAAACATTATATCACTTATCCGTAACATGGGTATTCGGTATATATTATACAGAATTTGGTATGAGTTTGAACGAAAAGTAGGACTTCTAAAAATACGACACCCTAACCCTTCTAAACACACACAAGGGATTTCTCTAAATGAATGGAAACTACTTGAAACCGATTTTGTTATTCCCCGTAGGGAGTACCTTAAAATCAAAAACAAACGTTCTCTGCAACTACAAGAAAAGACCGAGAAGCTATTGAAAGGACAGTTGCTCTTTTTTAGCAGCGAATGGAGAACTCTTGGGGGAAATTATGATTGGATTACGAACCCTGATACAAACTACCAATATGATATTTCCAAGCATTGGTCTGAAATTCCTGATTTATCTAAAGAAGCTGGAGATATCAAATACGTTTGGGAAAAATCTCGGTTTTCATACTTGCTGACATTAATTCGTTACGATTATCATTCGGGAAAAGATTTGAGTGGGTTTGTTTTTTCTGAAATTGAAAGTTGGATTGATGCCAATCCCATCAATAAAGGCCCCAATTGGCGATGCAGCCAAGAAATGTCATTACGCATTTTCAATTGGTGTTACGCTTTGGCGTATTACAAAAATTCCGCAGCACTAACTGAAGAGCGTTGGCAAAAAATTCAGAACGTTATCTATTGGTCGTTGCACCACGTGTATCATCATATAGACTTTTCAAGAATTGCTGTTCGAAACAATCACGCGATTACAGAAACGTTATTTCTGACATTATCGGAAATACTTTTTCCGTTTA
>JAATEZ010000109.1 GCA_015655485.1 Lactobacillales bacterium
CCTCAAAAAAGTGCTCAAGCTCATTCTATCGGAGAGAAATTACGTTCTGAATGGGTAGTTTCGATTAAAGGAATTGTTATTCCAAGAGCTTCTGGAATGGTTAATGTAAAACTTCCTACTGGTGAGATCGAAGTGGAAGTTGAAGAAATAGAGATTCTTTCTAAATCGAAAACACCTCCGTTTTCTATTTCAGATGAATCGATTGCGGCCCTGTTGACCGCACTGGCTCAGATTTTGACTGAGACCCGGCAGGCGGCCGCGGTGCTATAAATTAAACTGTGCAGATTTTAAGTGAGGAGAAGGGGATAGCATGGCAGATATTGTAATCAGTTTTCAGCATGTATTAAAAAAATATGGAGAGTCCGTAGTGCTTTCGGATGTCAATTTTGAAATTGAAAAAGGGAGGTTCTATACTTTGCTGGGGCCCTCCGGCTGTGGAAAGACCACCATTCTGCGAATGATTGCCGGATTTACGGAAGTCACAGAAGGGAGCATCCGGCTTTACGACAGGATCATCAATGAAGTTCCGGCTAATAAGAGGCAGGTCAATACGATTTTTCAAGATTATGCACTATTTCCGCATATGAACGTTTTTGAAAACATTGCTTTTGGATTAAAAATAAAAAAACAGTCAAAAAAAGCGATTGCTGCGAAGGTTGCTGAAGTTTTGCGCCTGATTCAGCTGGATGGCTTTGAAAATCGGGAAATTCTTGAGCTTTCCGGCGGCCAGCAGCAGCGGATTGCTATTGCCAGGGCCTTAGCCAATGAACCGGAAGTGTTATTGCTGGATGAACCCCTTTCAGCGCTGGATTCTAAATTGCGGAAAAATATGCAGGTGGAGTTGCGAACTCTTCAGCAGCGGCTAGGAATCACTTTCATTTTTGTCACTCATGATCAGGAAGAGGCGCTGGCTATGAGTGACAAGATATTTGTTATGAATGAAGGAAAAATCATTCAAAGCGGGACCCCTAATGCCATTTATGACGAACCTGTCAATCATTTTGTTGCTGATTTTGTTGGAAAAAGCAACATCATTCCTGGCCGGATGATTGCCGATTTTCTTGTAGAATTTGCCGGATACCGCTTCGAATGTGCGGACGCTGGTATGAAAGAAAATGAGTCGATAGAGGTAGTGATTCGGCCGGAGGATTTAGAGGTTACCTCTACTGAAGCCGGGAAAATTGTTGTTAAGATCTCTTCTGTTTTGTTCAGAGGAGTTCATTATGAGCTGATTGGGCAGGATGAAGACGGCAATGACTGGATCGTTCAAACAACAAAGAAAATTTCAATCGGCTCGCAAATAGGACTTCGTTTTGGGCCGGATGATATTCACGTCATGCGTCTGAATGAAAATGAATCAGAGTTTGAGGCCCGTTTGGGTCAGTATGAAGAAAGGCAGGGGAAAAGCCGATGAGCTCAGCCAAAAAGGTTTACACAATTCCATATTTTATCTGGATTTTTCTTTTCGTGGTTGCTCCGATGGGACTGATCCTTTATCAGTCGTTTCAAAATATCAATGGCAGTTTTACGCTGACTAACTATCAAAACTACTTTACTTCCAGCACTTATCTGAAAATGACCCTCAATTCTTTCTGGTATGCCTTTATTATTACTTTTTTAACTTTTTTGGTCAGTTATCCTACCGCGTATCTGCTCACAAAAACCAGGCAGCAGCAGCTGTGGCTTTTGCTGATCATTCTGCCAACATGGATCAATTTGCTGCTGAAGGCTTATGCGTTTATTGGAATTTTCAGCGCTCAGGGAAGTATCAATCAATTTTTGACTTTTATCGGTATCGGTCCCCAACAGATTTTATTCACAAATTTCAGTTTTCTCTTTGTAGCGACTTATATTGAGATTCCCTTTATGATTCTGCCGATTTTTAATTCTTTAGAAAAAATCAGCCCTTCGCTGGTGAATGCCAGCCAAGATCTGGGTGCCGGCAGCTTGGATACGTTTCGCCGGGTGATTTTTCCTCTCTCTTTAAATGGCGTAAAAAGCGGGGTCCAAGCTGTTTTCATTCCTTCCCTCTCTCTTTTCATGCTGACTCGTCTGATTGGCGGCAATCGCGTGATTACATTGGGGACAGCGATCGAAGAACATTTTCTGGTCACGCAGAACTGGGGCATGGGTTCGACCATCGGAGTCATTCTGATTATTGCGATGTTCTTAGTGATGGGACTGACCAGTGAAAAGAAGCCCAAAGGAGGGAAATTAGTGTGAAAAAGCACAAATTCAAATGGAGCAATCTTTATTTGATTCTGGTCTTTGTTTTGATGTATCAGCCTATTTTTTACTTGATTTATTATTCATTCAATAAAGGCGGCACGATGAACAGCTTTACAGGGATAACTCTGGAGCACTACCGAACGTTGTTTGCCGACAAACGGCTGATTGGGATTGCTCTGGATACTTTTATTTTAGCTTTTCTTTCCGCTTTTTTAGCGACCATTATCGGGACTTTCGGTGCGATCGGTATTTACTACACAAAAAATCGAAAAAAAAGGAATGTTTTGATGGATTTCAATAATATTTTGATGGTCTCACCGGATGTCATTATAGGGGCCAGTTTTCTGATTTTATTTACTTTTGCGGGCAGTATCATCAAAGGTTTTCAGTTAGGCTTTTTGTCAGTGCTGTTAAGTCATATTGCTTTCAGCATTCCCATCGTGGTACTGATGGTACTGCCTAAATTGCAGGAAATGAGCAGTTCGCTGGTGGATGCAGCCAGAGATATGGGTGCATCCACCTGGCAGGTGCTATCAAATATTATTTTGCCGATGCTTTTTCCGGGAATTTTAGCCGGCTATTTTATGGCTTTCACTTATTCATTAGACGATTTTGCGGTCACTTTTTTTGTAACCGGAAATGGCTTCAGCACACTCTCGGTGGAAATTTATTCCCGAGCGCGTCAAGGCATTGATTTGGAAATCAATGCACTCAGCACACTTGTTTTCATTTTCGCAGTACTCCTGATTACCAGCTATTATTTTATCAGTCAAAACGGCGGTTCAAAAAAAAACAGCCAAATTGCAGCACTCAAGGATGAAGGGACCGAGGTATCATGAGAAAAATAAAAATTTTTTCTATAGGGATTTTGCTGATTTTGCTGGTCCTTTTTCTGGGCGAAAGAAAGATCACTAGCTCAACCAGGGCTTCGAGTGCTGATACGGTCACGGTCTATAATTGGGGTGACTACATTGATCCTGATTTGATAACCAAGTTTGAGAAACAGTCAGGTTATAAAGTTGATTATGAAACGTTTGATTCCAACGAAGCCATGTATACTAAAATCAAGCAGGGCGGCACTTCTTATGATATTGCTGTACCAAGTGATTATATGATTCAGAAAATGATCAAAGCAGACATGCTGAAAAAGCTTGATCATGACAAAATAAAGGGGCTGCAAAATATTGATGCTGATTTTCTGGATTTAGAGTTTGACCCGAATAATCAATACTCGGTTCCTTA
>JAATEZ010000231.1 GCA_015655485.1 Lactobacillales bacterium
AGCCCAATCAATAGCAGCTGCTGCATATTTTTTGTAGGAATCACATCGTCAATGATGACTTTCGTAAAGAAGGGCCCCAGCATGCTGGCGATGTTTGCTGCAAAGATCACCACAAGTGTTTTAGCGATCGCACTTTTATATGGCTTGATATAACCGCCTAAGCGCTTATAATACTCCCATTGGAATTCTTGCTCCAGCTCCTCATCCACATCAAATTTATTACGTGCCATCCGTTAAGCCTCCTTGTCCAACTTCTACACCAAGTTGTTTTTGAAAAATATCGAAATAATAACCCCGCTTAGCTAATAAGGTTTGATGAGTCCCGCGCTCAATGATCTTTCCATGTGAAAGCACAATGATTTCATCAGCTTCACGTACGGAGGAAACACGATGAGCGATGACAAAAGTCGTTTTCTTGGTCGTGATTTTATCCAATTCTGTTTGGATTTTGCTTTCTGTTTCCATATCCACGGCTGAAGTCGTATCATCTAAAATCAAGACAGCAGGATCTTTTGCTAAAGCTCTGGCAAGCGATATCCGCTGTTTCTGTCCTCCAGATAAACCAACACCTCTTTCACCAACGATCGTTTGGTACCCTTCCGGCATCCGCTCAATAAAACTGTTCGCATCAGCGACTTCCGCCATTTGGCGCACGTAGTCTTGATTGTCGATCGTGGTTCCAAAGGCAATATTGTCTTCAATTGTATCTGAAAAAAGAAAAACATCCTGCATGACCATCGCGATATGATCTCTCAATTCTCTGACCGGCCAATCTTTAGCATCCACTCCGTCTATCAGAACTCTGCCCGCGGTCGGATCATAAAAACGCGCGATCAAATTGACCATGGTAGACTTTCCTGAACCTGTTTCCCCCAAGATCCCAATGGTCTGACCCGGTTTTATCGAAAGATTGATATCTTTTAAGATATAAGTATCCGGATCATCCGAATAGTGAAAAGATACATTTTGAAATTCTACATAACCTTGGATCGTTGGATTTATTTTACGTTCGGCAACAGGAATTTTAGGCTTTGTAGCTAACATTTGCCGAATCTTTATCGAAGAAGCATTAAACCTTTGAACATCATTGATCAGCCAGCCGCTCATTCGCATAGGTTGGTTAAGCATCCATAAATAACTATTAAAAGCCACCAGATCCCCTAAAGTCATCTCTCCTTTAATGGTTAAAAATCCTCCATAAACCATCGTGGTCACTGTCAAAACACTGGCTAAGCTGTCCAAAACCGGCAGATGCTTCTTAGAAACATTAGCCGATACAATATTCCATTTTTTATAGTCATCATTATGATGATTGAATTTTTCAATCTCATAGTCTTCGCGGGCAAATGCTTTAACGACCCGGTTTCCGCTGATATTTTCTTCAACCATAGAATTCAAACGTGAAAAGCTTTCTCTGATCTCATAAAAAATCGGATGAGCCTGCCGAGCCATGTGCTGGGTCAACAGAAAAATTAACGGAGTTATAGCAACTAATGCAAGCATCAATTTCCAATTGATCGTCGTCATGACCCCTATCGCGATCACAAACCATAAGATACACTCGATAATGTTATATACGACCCATGAAACAAAATGACGGATCGCGTCAGTATCCCCCGTCATTCGAGCCATAATATCCCCCACACGAGTATTGTTAAAGAAATCAAAATCTAATTCTTGGAGCTTTTTATATAAGTCCGAACGTAATTTATACAATGAATCCTGCCCCACAGATTCAAAAATAATTTGATAGCTATAACGAAAAATTGTTCGCACAAAGGTGATCACGATCATCAGCAACAGAATCGGGATCAGTTTTCCCAATTGATTTTTACCAATGACATCATCAACGATCTTGCCGCTCAACAAGGGATTTATGATGATCAAACCAGCATTGGCCAAGATAAACATCAGACAGACGATCAGCCTTTTCCAATAAATACGCACATACTGCCAGATCCATTGATAACTGTTCATTTTTTCCCCTCCTGATAACTATTTGAGTGTTTTTTTAAAAAAATCAAACGACCACCAACTTCCTCCCATTTTTAATACTTTTTATAGGTTAATGCATCTAAGAACGAAACAAAATGGACTTTTCTCTTAAAAATGATGTACAATGTTGTTATTGAACTTCTTTGAAACAGATTGAAAAGTTATGAGGTGGACTTATGTTAAAAATTGATGCCAAAACCTTTAATCCGGAAATTTTATATATCTATGATCCTTGGAATTGTGCTCCTAATGAAGGAAACAGACATGCTCATAGTTTTATTGAACTGTCTGTTATTCTTGAAGGAGAAGCTGAGTATATCGTTGAAGGTCGAACCGTAACTGCCCGAAAAGGAACTGTTTTTTTATTTAATCCTTGCACTTACCATCAAGAACGACAATTAGCAGAAACTTATAGTCATGAAATGCATATCGGTTTCCGAAATTTTTCTTTAGATGGATATGATCGCAATTATTTTCCTTTTAAAACTTCACTCATCGATCTTTCAAATAATAAAGCAAATTTCTTTAAAATTTGTGATGAAATTCTAGCTGAAAAAGCAGATGAAGCGGCCGGCTACGATCTGATGATGAAGTCGTTGGTCATGAATTTATTAGTGCTGATTTTGCGCAGTGCTCAAAGTAATCCATTAGAAACGCATGGATTAAAAATTTCGATCGCAGAAAAAGAAAAAAAAACACTCGTAAACAATATTATTTATTACTTAGAAAAGCATCACACAGAAGAGGTCAGCTTAGAGACCTTATCAGAAACAATGTATATCAGTCCTACCTATATCTCACGCGTTTTCAAAGAAGAAACAGGAAATTCTCCGATCAACTATCTGATCAACATTCGTTTGAACCGAGCGAAAGAAATGCTGGAAACCAATCAAGTGACGGTCAAAGAAGCCGCAGAAACGGTGGGCTACCAAGACGCTTATTATTTCAGTAAACTATTTAAAAAACACTATGGAAAATCACCCTCTGAATTCGCAAAAAAAATTAGCCGGTCTTCATAAATTTGAAGACCGGCTAGCTTTTTTAATTATCCTAGTTACTAATTATCAATATATTTTTCTTTTAATGCTAAATGCTCTTCATAAGTCTTCGAAAAATAAACTTTACCATCTTTGACATCTGCTAAGAAATAAAGATAATCATTCGCCTTTGGATCTAAGACTGCTTTGATCGAAGTTTCTCCGGGATTGTTAAATGGCCCCGGTCCATAACCTGTATTGATATAAAGATTATACGGTGAATCTACCTTAGTATCATCATTGGATAATTGAGTTTTGTGCTCATTCAAAGCATATAGCACTGAAATATCTGATTGAAGCGGCATATTTGCGGCCAAACGGTTAAAAAATACTTGAGCGATATTGCGCCGATCACTATTCGTTACCCCTTCTTTTTCAACTAAGGAAGCTAACGTCAAAACTTTTTGTATATCTAATTGATCATTTGCATTGATCGTATCATAGTAGCTGCTCATCACACTATCCGTTTTTGCCAGCATTTTTTCTACAAAAGTTTCTAATGACTCTTTCTTGTAATAATTATAGGTAGCGGGGAACAAATATCCTTCAAAATAATAGCGGACATTCTGCGCATCCTTCGCATTCGCTAAAAGTACAGGATACTTTTCAGCCATTTGATCAACAAACGTTTTGTCTTTCATTAGAGCTAAAAATTTCTTCTTGGAATAATCCGTTTTTTTACTTAAAGTATCGGCGATCTGTTCAATAGTCTGCCCCTCCGGGATCGTGATTTTCGCATCTGCAATGGCTTCCGGCTCTGCAGTTCCTCCTTTTTGAAGGAGCTTCGAGATCTTCTTCAGTGTCATATTCGCAGACATCTGATAATAGCCGCCCTGAAAATCACTGATGTTATTCATTTTTACATAATAAGTAAAAACAAAACCGCTTTTTATAACTTTGGACTCTTCTAAAATAGAACCGATTTCTTTATTTGAAGAACCGATCGGGATTTCTACTTGAACCAGCTGACTATCCTTTGAATCTAAGGGTTTTAAACCGGCTTGCCAGTAACGATAAAAAGAAAAACCAGAAATAGCAATCGTAACAATCAAAACCGATACTACTATAATAACGATCTTTGAAACCATATGATCTTCTTTCATTCTAACGGCTTCTTTTTCGCTTCCCGTTTTCTTTTTTATCACTGATCCATGGCCCTCTTGATCCGGCTTTGCCCTTGATCCTAGCGGAAGCACAGTCGTTTCCAATTCATCTGTTCGCGATGCTTCTTCAGTGTCCTCTTTTCGAACGGATAAGTTTTCTGAAGAATCCTTTTCAGCTGTTGCGTCCGTATCTTTTTGTTTAGAACTGATCGATGAGTTTTTCCCCGCAGTCGTTTTTTCTTGGTCTGCCTGCTCTGTCTTTTGACTATCTTGTTGCTTTCTCGCCCCTGATTTCATCGAATTTAATACGGAATCTCTTAGCGAAGATCCAGATAATGGTTGTCCTGGATCATCTTCATTTTTATGATCAGAAGCCTGATTTTGCTCAGGCACTTGCTTTGCTTCTTTTTCTTTATTATTCTCATTCTCTGACAAAGCGAAACCTCCCAACTTCTGTTATCCACTAACAGAATTCATGACTTCCACTATTATACCAAAGACATAATTAAAAGTATACCATGGCAATAGTGATTTTAGCCGATCCGTATTTAGTCGATCATTCCAGGATTATACTCATTTTTTCAAAATCTGGTAAAAACAGTTGCCGCAACAAAAAAAATAACAAAGACTCGCTCAAAGGCAAATCAATCTTTTTATCAATCAATTCTCATTGAAAAGTTAGGATATAGACTTCTGATCATCTCCTGATTTTGGTCATCAGCCAAGTTTGGTCTAGTCAGATAAAATCATGTTTGAAGCAGATCCGTTTCTACAATTGTTTAAAAATTGATTGACATCCTTACTTTTCTTTTCTATAATACTAATGTTGCTGATTTATTGACTTTCTTGTCATAGTAGCTCAGCCGGATAGAG
>JAATEZ010000236.1 GCA_015655485.1 Lactobacillales bacterium
AGTGAAGCGGCTGCTCTAGATTCAATAAAAAAATATTTTGACAATAACAGCGACTTTACTTATTTGGTAGAGAACCATGATGAAACGAATCAATATTATGCGATCCGGGCCTATTCAAAAGAGATTCAGGCGAATGGAGGTTCAGGAACGATTGGTCTGTATAACGTTTATTCAGATGGCAAGGTAGAAGACGCGCTCACTACCGGTGCCGACTTTGATCTTGTCGGTTATTTGACCGCTCATTATGCTATCAGTGGAGCCCACTATAAAGTGAATGACGGAAGCTATAATAATCAGACTGGCCGAACGGAATATATTGTGACTCTGCTTCCGGATACCAAAGAAGATGATGCCTCGATAACTGGAGCCATCCAAGCTTATAGTTCCGGGAGTGCAACGGATGCTCAAAAGAGTATTTCTGAAAATGTATTTGCCAAAGCCAACAGCCTTATCAGTGATCTGCCTAAAGTCAATACTAGTCTCCACATTCACTATGTTTCCTGGCTCTCTTATGACGGCAGCTATGGTTTATTGCTCGTTCAAGATCGGGCGCAGGATACGATAAAATAAAAAAAGGTGTGAAGCGATGATCAAAACTCATTCAGCTCACAACGCAATGATATAAAAATAAAGCTAAAAAAGAGGGCTGATATCACTTTTTTAGCCGAAATGGCAAAAATCATAAATTTAAAAATCCCATGAGATCCCATTTATAAATGGTTTCATGAGATTTTTTGCAGCTTTAAATTTTTGCCTCGATCCGCTTTTCTTTTAGAGCGGTTTGGATCAAGCGGATGGCCAAGTGTTCATTGCGGGCAAGAATCGGACCGTGAAAGTACGAGCAGAAAACATTTTTATAAAGTGCCCCTTCAGTACCGTCTTCGCCATTATTGCCATGGCCTTCTTTAACGATCCCCAGCGGTTTTTCATTTTCTCCCAAAAAGGTGCAGCCGTTATGATTCTCAAAACCATAATAAGTTTCGTCTAGCTCTTCATTATGGATCACGATGTCTCCGATAAAACGGTTATTATCCTGACTGAGGGTATAGTGGTCAAGAGCGCTGATTCCCGCTATTTTTTCGCCTTTAGCTCCAATATAGTAATGTCCAAGTAATTGATAGCCGCCGCAGATTGCCAGCATCACGCCATTATTTTCGATATAGTTTGTCAAAGATTCCTTTTTTGCTTGAATGTCCTCAGAAACAATGAGCTGCTCAAAATCCTGTCCGCCGCCAAAGAAAACTAAATCATATTTTTCAGGATAAAAAATTTCATGAATACTTACGATTTCAGATTGAAAATCCAGTCCCATTTTCTCCGCTTGATATTTCAACATCAATAGATTGCCATTATCGCCGTAGGTATTCAACAGGTTTCCGTAAAGATGACAGACGCGCAGTGTTTTTTCAGGCATGGTCCATTCCTCCTTCAATGTATCCTTGTGCAGCTAATAATTTACGCAGTTCTAGAACAGCGGTATAAGTCGCTAAAATATATACTTGTTTAGTAGGCAGCTTTTGGATTTCGGGAATCAATTCCTCTAGCGAAGGAACTTCTTTTAAATTTTTTTCTGGGATGCCCGCTACTTTTAAGCGTAAGGCCATATCTTTATGACGATCGCCGGAAGCGAGCACTGCCGGAATTTCCATTTGGGCAAAAGCTTCGTGATTACCATCCCAGATCCAACTTACATCGATTCCGTCAGCGTAATTAGCATTTAGCAGGCTGACTAGTGAAAAAGGTCTTGGCGCTAAGCTGATCATATCGATGACTTGGTTTAAACCAACGGGATTTTTGACTAGGACAAGAGTACATTCCTTTTCACCAATGTTAATAATTTCCTGCCGGCCGAAGACCTTCTCGTCATAAGCCAGACCGGCCTTGATTTTTTCTGCTGAGACACCATAATATTCAGCGACTGCTGTAGCCGCCAGAGCGTTATAAACATTATACAAGCCGCCGACTTCGATATGATAATCTTTCCCGTCAATGATAAATTCAGAAGAAGTATTGGTCATATTTTTCATTTCTGTCAGCTGATAATCAAGAGCCGGCCGTTTGAAGCCGCAATTCGGACAATAGTAATCTCCAAGATTACTGTAAGTGATCATTTTATAATGCAGAATATGATGACATCTAGGGCAAAGAACGCCGTCGGTATTATAATGGGCCATCTGTTCCTGTGGTTTTTGATGCTGAAAACCATAGAATTTTCGTGGATTGATCGTTTCAATAGAATGAAAGATCGGCGAGTCACCATTACAAATAATGGGAGCTTCCGGAGCTTTAGCGGCTCCTTCTACGATCAGACGGTAAGTCGTATAGATCTCACCATAACGGTCCATCTGATCACGGAAAATATTTGTAAATACAAACAATTTAGGTTGAATAAATTCAGTTACTTTGCTTAGACTGGCTTCATCGATTTCCAAAATCGCAATTTTTTTCAGACCCCGCTTTTTTTTAGCGGAAAGAAAAGTCGAAACGATCCCCTGAGCCATATTTGCGCCGGTCGGATTGGTCAGGACGTGGTCAAATTCTTTTTTTAAAATATTCACAGTTAAGGCAGTTGTTAGTGTTTTGCCGTTAGTTCCGGTGATGACGACGACTTCATAACCTTTGGCAAGCGTATCTAATATCTTTGGATCGATCTTCAAGGCTAATTGACCCGGCAAACTGCTGCCGCCTTTTAAAAAAGTTCGTAAAAACCATTGTGAGCTTTTACCCACAAGAATCGCTAACTGAGTACGTAGGCTCATTTTATTTCCTCCAATAAGATTGAGTCGAATAAGTAAATTTAAGCAGATCTCAATCGTTAAAATTCAATTAATCATACCACAGAAATGCTTTTTTTTTAACGTCTTTAGCAGAATCTTACCTAAAAGTTTCTTCAAGGGTTTTAGGATCTGATGGGTAAGGCCCCGACTGATCGATTAAAGATAAGCTGTTATCGTTTGGAAAACGCTTTTAAAAAGTGTGACAGAGAGGTCAAAAAAGTGGATAATATGGTCACACCTAAAATGTATCTGTAAGATTTGAAGAAAGGGCTCCTATTTCTTTTTCTGATTATCCTCAATTAATTCAATTAGGTGAATGGCTCAGCGGCCAGCTTCATGAGGCAGACCTTTTCAGCCATAACGCAAGATAAAAATCACGGTGTTTACACATCGCTAAAATTTTTCTTTTTGTTATGGTTCAAGGTCTGATACACCTCATTCAGCTTTTCAATCAACCGATGATGATTTTTTCGGTTGGATATAGGTAGCCTAGATCGCGTTTTTCTTTTGGTGTAAAGAGCATCAGTGTGTAAAGCATTCCGATTCGGCCGATAAACATAAGCGCGGCGATCAAAATTTTGCCGATGAGAGACAGATCAGCCGTGATTCCCATAGAAAGGCCGGTCGTTCCAAAGGCGGAAGCGACTTCCATAATAATAGCGATCAATGAATGTTTTTCAGTGACGGAAAGAATCAACACAGAGATGAAACACATGGTCAGTGACAAGATAAAGACAACAATGGATTTACGAACATCGTCCTCATCGATCCGTCTGCCAAAAATGTTGACGTGATCATGTCCACGAATAAAAGAAAATAAATATAAGCCGATAATAGCTATGGTTGTCGTTCGAACGCCGCCTCCTACAGAGCTTGGACTGCAGCCGATAAACATCAGCAATGAAAAAATCAACAGGGTAGAATTTTGAAACTCTGATAAAGAATTGATTTGTAATCCTGCGTTTCTGGTGGACATCGAATAAAACATGGAACTGATCCACTGTTGAGACTGCGACATATCTTGGAAGAGATAATTGTGCTCAATCAGATAAATAAAAAGTGTTCCACCTACAAATAGGATAAAAAAAGAACTTAAGGCAAGCTTGCTGAACAAAGAGAATCGAAATGGCAGCTCATGTTTTTCTTTTTTAAACACGAACCACTCCTTGACCTCCACAAGAACTGGAAAACCGATCCCTCCGATGAAGATCAAGAGCATGATCAGGATCAGAAAAAATTCATCTTTAGCAAAGGGCATGAGAGAATCACCGGTAATATCAAAGCCGGAATTAGTTACAGCAGAAATAGATTGATAAAATCCATAAAAAACGGCTTCTTTGATGGTAGGATAATAGCCTTGAAGATAGAAATGAATGGAAAAGATGATTCCAAATATAATTTGGATCCAAGTTAAAATAAGCAAAGTGGTCCAAATCAGCCGGACAGTTCCGCTCAATCGAGGCTGGTTCATATCTGTCATGATCAGTTGGCGCTGCCTAAGGGAAATTTTTCTGCGGGAAACGATAAAAAAGAAGGTGGAGATCATCATGATCCCAAGCCCGCCTATCTGAAATAAGATTTCCAGCAAGATGATCCCGCGTTCGTTAAAAACTTGACTGATATCAAAGGTCGTCAATCCTGTAACGCTGACAGTACTGATGGACATAAAGACCATGTCAATAAAGGAAGTGTCGGCATTTTTTACTTGAAAAAAGGGCAAATTTAATAAGATGAAAGAAATGAGAGTGATGAATAAATAATAGATTACAATGATTTGAATGGAAGAAAAATTTTTTGTTAAAAAGCGGCCTGTCTGTCGTTGAAATCCGCGAATAGTCCGATGCTTTTGCATAAGGAAAAATCCTTTCAATGTATCTCTCTTCAAATTTATTTTTTTATTTTTTTCTAGTTGTCCAAAGCTTGGACGGAAATGATGAAACTTTCTCATGAATCAGACCTTTTCAGCCATAACACAAGATAAAATTCACGGTGTTTACACATCGCTAAAATTTTTTTTTGTTATGGTTCAAGGTCTGATACACCTCATTCAGCTTTTCTATTAGTATATCAAAAATGGGGGGAAGTGCAATATGACTGGCTGAGGTTTGGTGTTTGGCCGGACGGAAAATTTTGGTGAGCTAGTTGCGGGATAAAAATTACTGAGTTTTTGAAAAAACGTTCACATTATCAGTGAGGTTATATATAATAGGAAGTCATTTTCTACGAAAAGTGAATGGAGTTGGAAATTTGTTGGAAATTCAAGTATAATATTCTAGGAAAGCATTAGAAAGAGAAGGAAAAGAAATGGCACAGTTATTTTTTCGTTACGGCGCGATGAACAGTGGGAAAACGATTGAGATCCTGAAAGTTGCGCACAACTATGAAGAACAAAATAAACCTGTCGTGATCATGACAAGCGGCTTAGATGATCGTGATGATGTGGGGATCGTTTCTAGTCGGATCGGGATGAGAAGGGAAGCTTTACCTATATTTTCTCAAACAGATGTCTTTAAGAAAATTTCTGATTTAACGGTCAAACCTTATTGTGTGCTGATCGATGAAGCTCAATTTTTAAAGAAGCAGCATGTCATTGATTTCGCTCGCGTAGTAGATGAATTAGATATACCTGTGATGGCATTTGGGCTAAAGAATGATTTTCGGAATGAATTATTTGAAGGATCACGCTATTTACTGCTTTATGCTGATAAAATTGAAGAAATAAAAACGATTTGCTGGTTTTGTCATAAGAAAGCGATCATGAATTTACATTTTATCGATGGTTCGCCGGTCTATACTGGAGATCAGATCCAAATAGGCGGCAATGAGGCTTATTATCCAGTCTGCCGCAAGCATTATTTACATCCGCCATTGTAGCGAAGCTCCTGAAAAACATCTGGGTATTGTCAAACCACTAAGAAATAGAGATAAAGGAGTTTAGATATGTACGATCAATTACAAACGATTGCGGATCATTATGAAGAACTGGGCGAATTACTGAGTGATCCAGAGGTGATCAGCGATACGAAAAGATTTATGGAACTTTCAAAAGAAGAAGCGAATTTGCGTGAAACGGTTGAAGTTTATCAACGGTATAAAGAAGTCGAAACAGGGATCAAAGATACGGAAGAATTATTGAATGAAAAATTAGATGCTGATATGGCAGAAATGGCCAAGGAAGAACTATCAGATTTAAAGAAAGAAAAAGAAGCGATCGAAGAGCAAATAAAAATTCTGCTTTTGCCGCAAGATCCCAATGATGACAAAAATATTATCATGGAGATCCGCGGAGCAGCCGGAGGAGACGAAGCGGCTCTTTTTGCCGGAGATCTGTTTAATATGTATCAAAAATATGCAGAGGCTCAAAATTGGAAGGTAGAGGTCCTGGATGCTAATATCACGGGTATCGGCGGTTATAAAGAAGTTATCATGATGATCACCGGAAATAAGGTTTATTCTAAGCTGAAATATGAGAGCGGAGCCCATCGTGTTCAGCGGGTACCTTCAACGGAATCTCAAGGCCGTATCCATACCTCAACTTCTACTGTGGTCGTGATGCCGGAAGCGGAAGAAGTCGAAATCGATATCGCAGACAAAGATATTCGAACTGACATTTATCATGCCATCGGTGCCGGGGGTCAGCATATCAACAAGACGGCTTCTGCGGTTCGCTTGACCCATATTCCAACGGGGATCGTTGTTGCTATGCAGGATGAACGTTCACAGATAAAAAACCGCGAGAAAGCGATGAAAATATTACGGGCCAGAGTCTATGATCATATCCAGCATGAGGCGCAAAGCGAGTATGATGCTTCCAGAAAATCTGCTGTCGGTACCGGAGACCGTTCAGAACGGATTCGGACCTATAATTTTCCGCAAAACCGCGTGACTGATCATAGGATCGGACTGACGATCCAGAAGCTGGATCAAATTTTAGCCGGAAAACTCGATGAAATCGTTGACGCATTGATCATGTATGATCAAACTCAGAAATTGGAGAAGCTGACGAATGAGTAAAGAAAGTTATTTCGAAGTCCTAAGCAGGGCTTCTTCTTTTTTAGCAAAGCAGAAGAAAGAGGTCAAAGCTTTACAATTTTTGCTGTTAGAGCGATTGGGCTGGTCAATGACGGATTGGCTGATCCATCTGAAAGAACCAATACCCAAAGCAGTAAAAGAGCAATTAGAAGCGGATCTGCAATTGCTTTTAGCGGATCACCCGCCGCAATATATTTTAGGGTACTGCGATTTTTACGGAAACCGTCTTACTGTCACTAAAGACACATTGATTCCCAGGCCTGAAACAGAGGAATTGGTTGAGCTTTGCTTAAAAAATAATGATTTAAAAGCCAGAAAAGCGGCAGACATCGGGACCGGATCTGGTGCCATAGCTGTTGCTTTAAAAAAAAATCGACCGTACTGGCAGATACTTGCAACGGACATTTCTCAGGGAGCACTTTTAGTGGCTCAGGATAACGCTCTAAAATTAGGCACAGAGATCGATTTTCGTTTAGGAGACTTGACCGAACCTTTGGAGCATGAAACTTTTGACCTTATTCTATCGAATCCCCCCTATATCAGTCTGAATGAATGGGAGGAGATGGATGCCAGTGTGCAAAAATTCGAACCCAAAAGAGCTTTATTTGCGGGGCATAATGGGTTGGCTTTTTATCAAAAATTAGCCGTTGAACTGCCGCAATATTTGCGAACTTCCGGACAGATTTATTTAGAGATCGGTCATCATCAAGGAAGGCTCGTTCAGGAATTATTTCAAGCCAATTTCCCTGAAAAAAAGGTGGAGATTCTAAAAGATATAAATGGAAATGAGCGAATGATTTTTCTTCACGATTAATTGTGGATAAAAAATTTTTTTCATTTTATTTTTAAATAAAAAAACGACTTTAGATCAGTCTTTGGCCCATGTTTCAAAGTTATTCACAGGCTTATCCCCACTTGACAAATGAGTTTTCCACAAAATGTGAATAACCTGTTGATAAAGCTGATTTGATAAGATCTTATAAAAAAGGAGCTGTGCATAAACTGTGGAAACAAAAATATTAATGAGGAGCGAAACTGCTCAAGCAGCTGAATGGATCAAAGCGGGTCAATTAGTGGCATTTCCAACTGAAACAGTCTATGGACTGGGTGCTGACGCCACAAACGAGGAATCCGTCCAGGCCGTCTATCGAGCTAAAGGACGTCCGAGCGACAATCCTTTGATTGTTCATGTAGCCGAGGTAAGGACCGTTCTGGAGTATGTGGATAAGTTCCCTGCAGCAGCAGAGGATTTAGTCGAAAAGTTTTGGCCGGGACCCTTGACCTTGATTTTTTCCATCAAAAAGGGCAGTCTTTCGCCTAGTGTGACTGGAGGGTTATCCACAGCTGCTTTTCGAATGCCAAATAACAAGCCGACCTTAGCTCTGATCCATTTAGCGGGTGTCCCGATCGTAGGCCCCAGTGCCAATACTTCAGGAAAACCAAGTCCAACGACCGCTCAGCATGTTTATCATGATCTGGCTGGAAAAATCGCTGGAATTTTAGATGATGGACCAACCTCGGTAGGGATCGAATCCACCGTTTTGGACTTATCTTGCGAACGGGAAATGCCAGTGATTTTAAGACCCGGAGCTGTTACGAAAGAGGAGCTGGAAGCTGTCATTGGTCCAGTAGCTTATGATCCTAATCTGAAAGATCTTTCAAAGGCTCCCAAAGCTCCAGGAATGAAATATAAACACTATGCACCAAATGTAGCGGTCAGAATGATTGATTGGCACAAACAAAATTGGCAAGAAGCGATTACTTTTGGAAAAAAAAAGGGATCAAGGATAGGACTTTTAGCCAGCCGGCAGATTTTAGATGATTTTGGTGCGCAAACTGCGGCTGTATTTTTATTAAGCGAGCATGGAGTCGCTGAAGAAGCGATTCAAAATTTGTTTAGCGGATTGCGCGCAATGGACCTCAAGGAGCTGGATGTTCTATTTGTAGAAACTTTCCCAGAAGAAAAAGTCGGGACCGCTTATATGAATCGTTTGAGTAAAGCAGCCAATCAGAAATTTTTTTGTAAAATTTCAAAAAATTTTGATACAGACGAATAATTTGTGATACAATCAGAACAAACATGAGGAAATGGAGTGTAGAAAATGGATTATAAGGCTCAAGACCCAGTACTTTGGGAAGCTATCACGAACGAAGAAAATCGTCAGGAACACAATATTGAGTTGATCGCCTCCGAAAATTTTGTTTCAGAAGGTGTCAGGGCAGCTCAGGGAAGTATTTTAACGAATAAATATGCTGAAGGTTATCCTGGCCGACGTTATTATGGCGGCTGCGAATTTATTGATGTTGTGGAGGATTTAGCTATTGAAAGAGCGAAGGAACTATTCGGTGCGAAATTCGCGAACGTTCAGCCCCACTCCGGCTCCCAAGCGAACACTGCGGCCTATAATGTTTTGATCCAGCCTGGAGATACGGTTCTTGGAATGGATCTGACACACGGCGGACACTTGACTCATGGCTCACCAGTTAATTTTAGCGGCAAGACTTATCATTTTGTGGCTTACGGAGTAGATCCCACGACGGAAGTGATCGATTATGAAGTCGTACGGATTTTGGCTCGCGAACATAAACCGAAACTGATCGTAGCGGGAGCCAGTGCCTATGGACGAACGATCAACTTTGCGAAATTCAGAGAGATCGCCGATGAAGTAGGCGCAAAATTAATGGTCGATATGGCTCATATCGCTGGCTTAGTTGCCGCAGGATTGCATCCAAGTCCGATCCCTTATGCGGATCTCACCACAACGACCACGCACAAAACCTTGCGGGGACCCCGCGGCGGCATGATTTTAACGAATGATGAAGAATTGGCTAAGAAAGTCAATAGTGCAATTTTTCCAGGTATCCAGGGCGGGCCATTGGAACATGTGATTGCCGGTAAAGCGATCGCGCTTAAAGAAGCTCTGGAACCAGAATTTAAAGATTATGGAATACAAATCATTAAAAATGCTAAAGCGATGGCCAAGGTTTTCAATCAGGCCCCTGAAGCAAGACTGATCAGCGGCGATACAGATAATCACCTTTTGCTGATCGATGTCACAAAATATGGAATCAATGGAAAAGAAGCTGAGAAGATCCTCGATAGTGTTCAAATCACTGTCAATAAAAATACGATTCCTTTTGAGACGCTCAGCCCATTTAAGACAAGTGGGATCCGTATTGGAACACCAGCTATCACGACGCGCGGGTTTGTAGAAGAAGACTCGATCGAAGTCGCTAAATTAATCGTTAAAGCTTTGAAAAATTATCAAGATGAAGAAGTTTTAGCTGAAGTTCGTCAAGGTGTAAAAACATTAACAGAAAAAAATCCTCTATACAAATAAAATTTCGGGTGATTGACTAGTCAATCATCCATTTTTGCTTTACAATGGAAAAGGAACAAAAAAGTAAAGGAGAATAGCTATGGGAAAATTCCAAGTGATCGACCATCCGTTGATTCAACACAAATTGACTATCATTCGTGATAAGGATTGTGGAACCAAAGTTTTTCGTGAAGTAGTGAATGAAATTGCCATGTTGATGGCCTATGAAGTGTCGCGTGACATGCCGCTGGAGGATATTGAGATCGAAACTCCGCTG
>JAATEZ010000356.1 GCA_015655485.1 Lactobacillales bacterium
AGCCATTATTGGTGAAAAAATGGCTTCCGGTTTACCGGTGGTTTACGAATTAACTTATCCTAAAGTAGAAAAAACCCCGCTGATTCTCACGGTTTGTCATACCGGACTCGGTGCAGCCCAGCAGTTGAAAGATTTTTTACAATCGAGTCTGCCGGAAGAAACCGGTTATCGCGTGGAGGCGGTGGATTATCATTATTTAGAGAAATACGGCAGAGAAAATTCGTTGTTTAAACAATACGAGGTCCAGGGGATCGTAGGAACAGCTGATCCCAAAGTTGCGGGGACGCCTTATGTTTCCTTGGAGGATCTAATTTCAGGACAGGGTCAGGAACATATTGATAAAATTTTTGCTGGTATCAACGATCAGGAGATCCGCAAAGCGATCAATGATAATCTGGTGAGGAATCTTTCGATTGAACGTCTTGTCTCGGCGACGACCATTTTAGATGTCAAACGAGTGATCGCCTATATAGATGAGGCGCTTGAGGAAATTGAACGGCGGTTAAAAATCACCTTGATAAATAGTAAAAAAGCGATCTTGTATGTGCACATTGCCGGATTGGTCGAACGCTCTATCAGAAATCATGAAGTGAAAAGTTATGAGGGTGAAAACACGAGTAAAGAACGCCAAAGTCAAATAATGATCATTGCACAGGCCCTGGAAGTGATCGAAACGGCCTATAGCATAAGTATCAGCTCCTTTGAGCTTAATTATTTGTTTGATATCATCTATGACCTGTGACAAAGAAGGAAAAGCAAGAGGCTGGCCCATTCATCAATTTAAATGAATGGGCCAGCCTTAAATACGAATAAAGGATGGGTCAAAAACAACTTCTTCTTGAAGCTGCATACTTTTGTTCCAACTTTCTTGACACAATTTGGCATAAAAATTGCTTATTAATACGGCGGAGGTGAAAAAAATGAAATTAGTCGCCATTGATCTGGATGGAACACTGTTAAATTCGCAGCATGAAATTTCTGATGCAGATAAAACGGCGCTAAACAAACTATCTGAAAGGAAAATCGAAGTCGTCATTGCAACGGGAAGATCAGTCCTGTCAGGAAAAGCGATATTTCGTTATTTGGGGATCAATGGGTATTTGATCGCGCTGAATGGTTCATACTTGACAAAAGTCGTTGCTGGAGAGGAAATCGGGGCGGCTCAGAAAAGTTTTGTCGAAAATAGGCAAGTAAAAAAAGCCTTTGAGCTATCTATGGAAGCGGAGGTGACTTTTATTGCAAACAGCGAAAAAAGGAGTGACCGGGTGGTTCGTCAGGATATCGATCAGCTGGTTCAGGAGTTCCAAACTCAGCGTAAAGATTTGGTAAATATTTCTGTCGAAGAAATGCGCAGAAAACTCGATAAAAATAGGGATAGTTATTTAAAAGTGGCGTTTACGGATAAAAATGTTGAAAGATTGAAAAATCTGCGAAAAGAACTTCATGATCAAGGGATTAAAACGATCTTTTCGGACGAGTTCTACATTGAATTATTACCTGAGAACGTTAACAAAGGCACAGCCTTAAAAAAATTATGTGAAAAATTAGGAATTTCAATGGCAGAAGTAGTGGCGATCGGCGATCAAGAAAATGATCTGGAAATGCTGAAAAACAGCGGGATAGGCATAGCTATGGGAAATGCTGAACCTCAAGTGAAAAGGGCAGCCGTATATGAAACGGCCACAAATGACCAGTCGGGGGTAGCTCAAGCCTTAGCAAAATTTTTTTGAGAGAGTTTCCGACAGAAAGCTGGCACGCTAATTGCTAGTAATAGAGTTGGAAAGAAAAAAGGAGGAGATAGTTATGATTTCAATGATTCGAATCGACGACCGGTTAGTTCATGGCCAGGTGGCAGTGAAGTGGTCAAAACAGTTGGGGATCAGCCGTATTGTGGTGGTGAGTGACACGATCCCTAAAAATGAGATCCAAGTAAGTGCGCTAAAAATGGCCGCACCAGCGGGGGTCAAAGTGGCGGTTTTAGACTTGGATAAAGCAGTAAACATCTTAAATGATCCACGCTCAAAAGATATGAAAATTTTGGTAGTGACGAATGAACCGAAATATGTGGCAGAATTGTTGCCCAGGCTGAATGAAAAACCATTATTAAATATGGCAAATTATGGCCGTATCGGGGGTTTGTTATCTGATAAGAAAAAAATTACGGAAACGGTTTACTTATCACAAGAGGATACAATTTGTCTACAAAGTATTTTTGATGACGGGTATGACTTTAATTATCAACCCTTGCCGGATGATACAGCGCAATCGCTGAAAAAATTAATTGGAGGTTAGAATAATGTTAATGAATGCACTTATTGTTGGGTTTGTTGTCGCATTTGCGAAGTTTATTGACTGGTGGGGTTCCACACAGTTATCACGGCCAATCTTTATTGTGGCTGTTTTAGGTATTTTATTAGGGCATCCGACTGAAGGAATCATTTTAGGTGCACAGTTGGAATTGATTTTCTTGGGTAATATAAGTATGGGAGGCGTCATGCCGTCGGATATTACTTTGGGTTCTATTTTTGGTGCAGCCTTTGCAATGATTTTAGGTTCAAATCTAGAATCAGCCATTGCATTAGCCGTTCCTATTTCAATGTTGGGAACATTATTGTATTCTTTGATGAAGATGGTCATCACGTCTCTGGTCCCTCGTTTTGAGAAACATATTCGCGATAGAAATTATAAATCATTTAATCGTTTATGGCACCTGCAGTTTTGGGGATTTGAGTTAACCTATTTTTTACTAGGTTTTTTAGTGATCATCGCCGGGACAGATGCGGTCAATGCTTTGATCCAAGCTATTCCGGACTGGGTTCAAAAATCAATGACAGTTGCTTCTACGATACTTCCCGCTATTGGTCTGGCCTTGCTGCTTAAGATGTTGTGGCAAAAATCTTTGGCCCCTTATTACTTTCTCGGTTTTGGTTTAGGCGCATTTTTCTTTTATCAGAAAGCGACAACAGTTACTAAAGGAGTAGTCACTGCGCAACCAACTAATATTTTATCACTGGTCCAGATCGCGTTTATCGGCTTTATCATTGCTGCCTTAGTAGTCATGGCGGAACTGAAAAATAGTAAAAAGAAAAATGAGCATATACCAACAAATTCTACGAGTATGGATGATGAAAGTGAGGATTTTTTCAATGACTGATACAAACAAAGAAATGATGAAACTTAATAAAGATGAACGAAAAATCGTCTCAAAAATGTTTTGGCGCAATCAGTTCCTTATGTTTTGTACAAGCTATACGAAACAGCAGGGCATCACTTACGGCTGGTTGATGGCTCCCTTTTTTCAAAAAATATATGGAAAAGATACAGATGCATTTTATGATGCCCTGTCTCGCGAATTAGATTTTTTCAATACGGCACCTGCAATGAATGGTTTTATCGCTTCTCTTGATGTGTCCATGCAAGAAGAAAACAAAGCCTTGACAGACAGAGGCGAATTTTTTGATGTGACTTCGATCACCGCTTTGAAAACGGCATTAATGGGGCCTTTGGCAGGAATCGGCTACGCCATTTATCTTTCAGTATTGCGTGTCATTGCCACAGGAATCGCTTTGAGCTTATCTCAGCAGGGAAATATTTTGGGTCCCATTTTATTCTTGCTGGTTGTCAATGTTCCCAATATGCTGATTCGCTGGTTTACGACTGTTTTGGGGTATAAAGCCGGCGGGCAATTTATTTCAGAGGCCATGCGGTCGGGTACTTTTGCCGCTATTACCAAAGGTTGTGCAGTTCTGGGTCTGATCATGACTGGAGCAATGACTGCTCAGTTTGTCACGTTTAAAACAACTTTTGAAGCGAAACTTGCCAATTCTACTTTCAATTTGCAAAGTGTTATTGATTCTATCATGCCAGGGTTATTACCCCTAGCCATCACTCTGATTTTGTTTGCTTATTTGAAAAAATACAATCGCCCAGTTCGTGCGTTGATCGCAGTTTTCCTTCTATCGATTATACTTACACTGCTTAAAATCGCCGGCTGATCCAATTGCGGATGTGGGGTAAGAAGCTTTTATTCTGAGCATCAGCAGTTGAAAGTCAAGAAGAAACAAATAAGGGAGAACCTTTTTCTTACAGAATCCATCTTCTTGAGTGAATCGTCTCAGACAGCCGGATCAAAAAAGCGGCCAGGGATTTATTGCCCCAGCCGTTTTTTTACATTTGTCAGCTGGGAGATCGGGATAACTTACAAAGATTTGGGGATTTTCGGCTATTTTTATAAAAAATGACAGGAAAACTATTGGTTTTTCCAATATTTACCTACATAATAAATTAGAATCATACAAAATATTTTATATTATCGACAGAAAATTGGCATAGAAATTGCTGATATTCTAGAAAACTAAATGGATAAGCAGGTAAACGAGATGGAAAAAATGTATTTTTTGATTTCACACAATGAATATGCAAATGGATTAAAAAAGGCACTGGAAATGATCATTGGAGATCAGAATAATTTGATTGCCTACGGTCTGATGCCGGGCGGACATCCGGATGATATCACGGCAAAGATCGAAGCTCAGATCACCGAGAATAGGCAAATAGTTATTCTGGGCGATATAGCCGGCGGCAGCGTCTGCAACTCGGCTTTAAGATTGACCACAAATCCTAATGTAACGCTGGTAACGGGAACTAATTTGCCGCTTGCTATGGAAATTATTGTGACACAAACAACAGATAAACAGTCGATCGAAAAAATCATTACTGCCGTGAGAACAGGAATAAAAATTTTAGAGGTCGTTCCAGTCAGCAATAACGGCGGAGATGATTTTTTCTTAAAATGAAAACAAAAAATGAAAAGCAAGAGACTTTTGAGTGGATGATGTCCCAAATACCAGAAAATTTTGATTATCTTGATCAATCCGGGGCGGCGTATACCAAAGAGATCCAAGAGTTTGAGGGCCTATTGCGGCCGCTTTGGGGAATGATCCCAGCGTACTTTACTGGTGAAAAAAATCCAAAAATCGAGAGATATATTGAGAAATTGCAGGAAATGGTGGAAAAGAAAAAACTGCCGACTCTTTCGACAGAAAATCGACAAATAGCTGTCGAGATGGGTGTCTTAGGCTACGCGCTGGGGATTTACGGAGAAAGTTTTTTACATTTATTTTCTGATGAGGGTCGTGCTTACTTTGTTTGCTGGTTAAATTCGATCAATGCCATTGAATTTCCGGCCGGCAATTGGTATTTCTTTCTAGTGCTGGTCAATGGAGGTTTGAAAAAAAACCATAAATCCTATTCCCAAGAGAAACTTTCCCTTGCGTTGGCTCAAATTGACAGCTTTTATTTAGGTGATTCATGGTACTCTGACGGTCCAAATCAGCAGAGAGATTATTATGTGCCGTTTGCCTTTCATTTTTATGGCTTACTCTACTCGCGGATCAGCCAGGATAAATATGCTGAAGAATTTTTGCATCGGGCCATTCATTTTGCCGATCATTTTGTTCACTGGTTTGACGAAGGAGGCCGTTCTTTACCGTTTGGCAGGAGTTTGACTTATCGGTATGCACATGTTTGCTATTGGAGTGCTCTGATCGTAACGGGTGCCTATAAAAAAACAGGCTTATCCTTGGGAGAAATCAAGGGATTGATTTTACGGAATTTCCGTTTTTGGCAGCAGCAGCCCATTACGCTGCCAATGGAAAATAATTTGTCGATAGGTTACGGATATGGAAATTTGCTGCTTTCAGAAGATTATAATGCTCCCGGTTCGCCCATGTGGGCCTTTAAATCCTTTGTGCTGATGGAATTGCCGCGAACGCATGAATTTTGGACGATAGCCGAGGAATTCATTTCTTTAGAACAGACTGCAGTTCAGAAGGAAGCCGGGTTTCATATTCAGCATTCGGCTGAACAGACAACTGCTCTGTCGAGCCGGCAATTTTCGATGAATCCAATGTTGTATCACGGGAAAGAAAAATATGGTAAATTTGCTTACTCTACCTATTTTGGTTTCAATTTATCAAGGGAGTTTCAAGGTATTCAGGCATTTGCGATTGATTCGACACTTGCGATTTCTATAGCGGGGAATGGGCAGTATTTATCCAGAAATAAAATTGATCAGACCCGGATGTATGAAGAGTATGGCGTTAGTCAATGGAACTTGTGGAACCAGGTCAAGGTAACTACTTATTTGATCCCGCTCTCTGCGGAAGCGCATATTCGGATCCATTCGCTGGACACGTCTCTTGCCATTGATACTGTAGAAGGCGGATTCCCGGTTTTTGATTGGAACAAAAAGTTTTTTGAGCCCTTTTTAACAGGGGCGAAAAGCCGGCTGCAAAACCAGTATGCTGCTTCGCTGATCATGGATTTGCTTGGCAATAGAAAATCAGGTTTTGTCCAGCAGGGTCCTAATACCAATATCTACTCTTCAGGAAAAAATGGCGTCCCGACACTGGAAAATCAGTTATTACCGGGCAATCATCTGCTGGCTTGTCTAGTATATGGTTCACCAGAAAAAAAAGCCTGGCAAGAAAAAGTGTGTTTTGAAGAAACGGCAGAGGCCTTTACCTTTCAAATTGCTGAGAGGAAAATTATAGTTAAAAAGGAGAACTTCAATGAACGATAAAGAAACAAAAAAATGGGCACAGGAGATGTTCGAAAAGCTGGATTCAAAATTAACTGTAGAAGCGCTTCGTTTAGGTCATAAAATTCCCTATATTCCTGATGAAAAAACGGGATTGTATGAGGAAGATATGGCCGCAGCGGATCCAGCCTGGTGGACCAACGGTTTTTGGGCGGGAATCATGTGGCAGATGTATCATGCCACTGAAAAGAAATTATACAAAGAAACAGCCGAATTCAGTGAAACCTGTTTGGATAAAGCACTGGATATTTTCACGGGACTCCATCATGATGTGGGTTTTATGTGGCTGCATACAGCCGTTGCCGATTATCGGATCACGCACAATGAACGGTCAAAAGCGCGTGGTCTGCATGCCGCACAGCTCTTAGCGGGCCGCTATAATCCGCGCGGTCAATTTATTCGTTCCTGGAATCGTGACCGTTCAGGCTGGGTCATCGTAGACTCGATGTTAAATATTCCTTTGCTGTATTGGGCTAAAGAAACGCTTGGGGATCCCCGCTTTGGTTATGTAGCCGAAGATCATGCCGATAAAGTGATGAACCATATTGTCCGGGCTGATGGATCGGTCAATCATATTGGTGTTTTTGATCCAACAAATGGCGAATTGCTTGAAACGCCTGGAGGCCAAGGTTATGCGTCAGGTTCCTCGTGGTCGCGAGGACAGTCGTGGGCCATTTATGGATTTGTATTAAGCTATGTACACACAGGCAAGCAAAAATATTTGGATACCGCGAAGAAAGTTGCCCATTATTTTATCTCGGAGGTATCTCAGACAGGTTGGATCCCGGCAGTTGATTTTCGGGCGCCTAAAGAACCGGTCATGATCGATACCTCAGCCGGCGTTTGTGCTGCCTGCGGATTTTTGGAAATTGCCAAACACGTGGAAGAATATGAAAAAAATTTATATATGGATGCGGCAATGAACATTTTGCAAGCGATCGAAAAAAATCATGCGATTTGGGATGAAAAAAAGGATGGCATTATTGATGATGCCACCGGCAGCTACCATTATGAAAAATGGACGGAAGTTCCAATCATTTACACAGATTATTATTTTGTAGAGGCGATCCTGCGCATTTTGGATAAGGATTTTTTGATTTGGTAACAGCTAAACAGAATCCTTCATCACAATGACATTGGGCTGACCTTAACAGACTTTGAAGTCTTTGAAGCAGAAGCCTGAATAACTGGGAAAGGATCAGGGGATGGAAATGACAGAAAAAATTCAAAATCCGATTTTACGCGGGTTTAATCCGGATGCCAGTGTAGTAAAAGTGGGAACAGATTATTATTTGAGTACATCGACTTTTGAATGGATGTCCGGAGTAGAAATTTATCATTCTAAAGATCTAGTG
>JAATEZ010000457.1 GCA_015655485.1 Lactobacillales bacterium
ATGCGCTTAGCATCCCCACAGCCATCGTGCCAATCAAGCCTAACATTAAAATCCTTTTGCTACACTTTTTCATAAGTAATTCCCCATTCTTTATTTTTTTAAAACCGATCAAATTAGATCCAGATTTATTATCATTGCCATTTCTGATCGTTTTTTTGAAGAATATCTCTTAATGATTTTGAGGCAACTGCAAAGGTCCGCACTCCTTCTTCCTTGGCCGCACACACAGCAGAGGTCTCATGACTCAATTCCAATTTTTCGAAACCGGGAAAATAAGTCAAATGCGGTTCAATCGATAAAAAGCCAGTATAGCCGCTATCAGACAACTCTTGTAAAACGGTTTCAATTTTTCCGACACCTAATCCGGCGGGACGGACTTCGCCATTATCTAAAGCATCTTTGATATGGACATATTCGATAAACTTTCTTAATTTTTTATAAGCCGCCGGATAAACCTGCTCTTCGCATTGGACAAAATTGGCGGGATCAAAGGCTGCCCTTGCCTTAGGATCGTCCAATGCCTCTAACAATTTCAAACAACGGTCAGCACTATCCCCATAGATTTCTTTTTCATTTTCATGCAGTAAGATAATTTTTTTACCCGCTAAAACTTCTAAAAAAAGTTTCCATCTTGCGACGACTTTTTCAAAAAATGGGTCCGGATCTTTGCCCACATAAAAACTGAACAGGCGAATGTAAGGACTATTAAAAAATTCGGCGATCTCAACCACATGCCTAAATAGTTCCAAATGCTCTTCAAAAGGATCATTGATGGAGATTTTTCCAATGGGAGAGCCAATAGAAGATACTTTTATGCCCTCCTGGATAAAGAGACGCTTCACCTCAGCTAATTCAGCGAGCGTGAATTCTGAGATATTTTTCCCATCAATACTCCGCAGCTCAATATGTGAGATTCCATTGTTTTTAAGCACCTCAATTTCTTTTTGAAGATCTGAACTGATTTCATCCGCAAAGGCTGAAATCACAAAATTGTCTTTCAAGCTCATCTACCTCCGTTTCTCTTGATAACTGTATTATATTCAACTTCTTTTTTTTAATAAATGTCTAATAATGATGAAAAGTTGTCAAAACGTGATATAATTTTCAAAAAAGGGAGCTGGATTTATGGGAAACTCACCTTACAAGGCAACTGATATGATTTTTTCCAAGGATTTCGATTTTCATCATCTTTGCAACAGTGTCCATGAAGTGGAAACGAACTACCATTACCATGATTTTTATGAAATTTTCTTTTTTATTCAAGGAAATGTTGATTTCATTATAGAGGGCAGACAATATAGCATGCAACCGGGAAATACTCTCTTGATCCATTATCACGATCTCCATCAGGCTGTTTTGAAGCATACTGAATATTATGAAAGATTTTACATCTGGATCGATCCAAATTATTTTGAAAAAAATTCAACCGCGAAAACCAGCCTTGATTATTGTTTTCATACCTTTAACGGCAGACGCAGCCGTATGCTGGCCACCTCATTGGAGGATATCCGGCCCTTTCTCAAAAAGTTCACCCGCCTGCAGGAGGAAGGATTCGGAAAAGACATCCTGATCAACAACTTTGTCCTTGAACTCCTGCTTTTTCTAAATAAACAATTTATCAGTCAGGAGGAAGATTTGACTTTTTCAAACGTCAGTGAAAATTCATTTATTAGAAGCGTCATTGAACATATCGCGGCCAACCTTGACCAGCCCCTCACTGTTGACTCGCTTGCCACAACTTTTTTTGTCAGCAAAGGCCATTTATCGCGGGAATTTAAAAAATTCACAGGATTCACTCTGCACAATTATGTCTTAAAAAGAAAGCTGCTATATTCCAAGACGCTGCTGATGGATGGAAAAAACTCAAATGAAATTTATGTGAAATGCGGATTCTCCAGCTATCCTCACTTCATTAAAACTTTCAAGAAAGAATTCGGGATCACACCTAAAGCTTTTCAAATGCAGGCAAAAAAATAAAACAAAAAAAAAGACACAAAAACAATCGTTTCAAGTGTCCTCACATTGCTGTCTTTTCAAACCTGTTTCATGCCATTCTGCAGAAATTTCTTTGAAGGGCCAGCTGTTCCTTTCAAAAGAAAAATACCGCTCAATTGTTTTTTCCTTTGGCTCGAAATTACTCAAACCTAGAAAGAAATGGTAATGACCGTTCCTATTGAAACTTGCGGGTATGTTTTTGCTTCCACATATAAAGTTCCTGGCAATTCTGCCAGTTTTTCTCCATTAAAGTTAATCGAGATATGACCCAAATCACTCAGATTTTTTTGAACTTGATCCCCTACAGCTGTTATTTGAAAAGATTGATGATCAAATTGCAGCTTCATACCGCTGGCAATGGTTTGCTCAATCGGAAGAACTTCAATATTGTAACAATAATCTTTCAACGTGTCCGGCGCATTTTCGCCAAATAAAATCAGTAATTTTTCATTTTCAAAAAGTTTGGCTTCTGCTCCTATTCCTTTAACAGTAGTCTTATAAATTTCCATGAGATCCTCATCCTTTATTCTTATAGTTATTCAAAATACTTGTTTCCCCAATAGTTTCTGAGAGCCGCAAAGAAAATGAAATGGATTTTCTAAAAAATGGATTCCGGATTCTAACGGCTCTCACCTATTATTGAACTATCTCTGCTTCCCTATACCTTTTAACTGTACAACCCAAAACTGGCTAGCCAGGCAATCAACACCCGCGGAACCCCATTTAAAAATCTGGAATAGAGTACAGAAGGGACTCCTACTTCAACCGTTTCGGCATCCGCCTCTTCTAATCCTAGTCCAACGGGAATGAAATCACAAGCATTTTGAGTATTGATAGCAAAAAGAGCAGGTAAAGCCAGCTGCGGCGGGATATTTCCCTTCCCAATCTCCACTCCGATCAAAGTCCCGATCACTTGTCCAATGACTGCTCCCGGCCCCAATAGCGGTGAGAGAAATGGTAAGGAACAAATGAATCCAATAATGATCAAACCGAAAACATTTCCCGCTAATGGAGCCATGAATTTGGCAAAAATATCCCCGATCCCCGATCCTTGAATGATCCCAATCAAAAGTGCAACAAAGGCCATAAATGGTAAAATAGTTGTAATGACCGTCTGAACAGCTTCTCTGGCAGCCTGATTAAATGTAGCTACCACTTTTCCGGCGCCCATGCCAATTCTTGCCACTAAACTTTTATGTGCCACAGTTTCGGTAATTTTTTTGTCAGTGCTGTATTTGTATTGCTTCTGCTCTTGATCCAGCGGACGTTCAGATTCCTCCGTTTGGGCCGTGCTGTCTGCTTTTTCCGGCGATACTAAACGGATCTGATCAGGTCCCACAGCAGAAACATAAATTTCTTCATTGATATACTTTGCCAAAGGGCCACTTTTTCCTGTCGGCACAATATTTACTGTGGGAATGCCTTTTTGCGGATAGATACCGCACCTCAAAGTTCCGCCGCAATCGATGATTGCCAAAGCGATCTCTTCATCCGGGATCGAGGTCTTGAATCCATTGACTGATTCCATTCCAGTCAATGCTTCAATTTTATCCACGATCTCCGGACGTTCCCCGCCGCCAGTAATATAGATGAATTTATGTTTTTGTTGTGTTGGCGTGATCTTTAACGGCCCGCCGTATCCGCCTGAACCCTTTGTGATTTGAATACTTTTAAATTCTGTCATATTTATTCTCTCTCCTTAATTCACTGATTTAGGTTCTTTACTTAATTTTATTCCCTGTTGTTTTGATACAAATTTGGTCGTGTAGTCCGTGACCACTCCGCCAACGAAATTCATCACTAAACCAACCAGCAAATACCGGACAGCTAAATCCATTTGGTTTAATCCAAGTTTGGTTACTCCTTGAGCGATCCCCAGATAAATAAATAACTCTCCAGGATTGATATGAGGAAAAACACCGTTACTTGTATGGTTGGCTTGAGCTGTTACCGCGTAAAAACTCGGTTTGTAATATTCAGGTAAAAATCTGCCTAAAGTAAACGACATCGGATTGCCCAGCATAAACGTTGCAAGAAAAGGCAAGATCAAATATCTGGTAAAAATGTTTTTTGAAGAGGCTCTGGCTATTTTCGTTACTCGTTCTTCCCCCAGCATCGCGATGATCGTGTTCATTAAAACCAGAAGCATTAAAACGACGGGCACGATCGTTGTCACCCAACTAATAAAAGTATCTGCACCTGTTTGAAATAAATTCATAAAACCTTCCGCAAATTTTGTTATATATTTCATTTATCAACACTCCTTTTAAATTTGTTCTGCAAAATAATTTTGGCATAAGTCAATTGGATCATGATCTGTGAAAATGGCGCTTTTTTTTCCACAATGGCTTCTCCTTGAGTCACCTTCTTATAAGTTTGAACAGCCTCTTCGATCGTTTGTCTGGTCGGCTTGTTTTCTTTTTTAACGCAGGCCAAAGTCTCATTTAATTCCGTGATTTTTTGGTTCTTGAAGCCTTCCATTACTTTAAATTTTGCTAAAACAGTCGTTCCCTGGATCTTTTGCCCTTCCAAAATGATTCCCTCTGAATCAATCGCAAACATGACAATGGTTCCCGCCCTGATTTTTCCTGATTTGCGTCCAATGACTACTCTGCCAATTTGTCTCAACTTTCCATATACTTTTGTAAAATGCTTGATCTGAATAAACCCAAACAGACATTGCAAAAGATAAGCACTTACGGCGAATATTCCTAAAATATAAATTGCTGGCATTAGATCAATCCTTCCTTTTCAATGAATTGAATAAATTCCTCTTTAGTCGTTAATTGACAAATTTTATTGTAATAGTTATGGTTTTGGGCGATGGCAAAAATCACATCATATAATCTCATTAAAATATTTTCCGTTTTAGGATCAAGCTTTTCAGGAATACCCATCAGAAAAATAATTTGAACATTATTCGGCTCGACCATTAAAGTGCTTTCAAAAACACCCACACTAATAACAATTTTATCTGAACCCTTGTTGATGGTATGCGGAAATCCGATCGCTGCATCAAAAATCGTTGATTGTCTGGCTTCCCGAGTCTCCCACATTTGTAAAAAATCAGGATGCAGCCAGCCTGATCTCGTTGATTCGCTGATCATCTGCTTGACATTTTCACGATAATTTTTTGAGTGGTCTAATACGTTAAATGAAAGTTCGATCAGCTTGTGCTTAAGCAGCGAGCCGCTATAAACACGATCCCATTCTTTCAGGATCAAACTTCGGTCAAATAAACTAGTGATCCTGATCAAAGGAACTTCATCATTTGTTGCGATCGGCATCGTTGAAAAAACGGCCACATATTCACTGATGTCCACAATTGAATAATCTGTTTCTGAGAACTGATGGATCTCAATATTCTGTCCTAAAACTTCCTCCAGCTGTCTGCGGATCAATGCGGCAGTGCCTCTGCCGGTACTGCATACAATAGCAACTTTTTTATTTTTTCCCAATTTTTTTTTATGCAGCGAAAGTTCAAAATAAATCGCCAGATAGCTAAGCTCTACTTCATTGATCTCAATCATCAAACGAGATTCTAAAACACTGATAGAAACGCGGGCCAACTCATACGAGAAAGGATATTTAGATTGAATCTCATCTGTGAAAACATCAAATAAATTCAAATGAAAAATAAT
>JAATEZ010000089.1 GCA_015655485.1 Lactobacillales bacterium
AATATTGATCCAGTGCGCTAGCGGCAAAAGAACCAAAAGGAATATATCTTTCTTTATTTCCTTTACCCAGTACTAATAAGACCCCGGTATCAAAATCAATATCCGGCAGAGTCAGACCGGCGCATTCGCTGACGCGGATCCCGGTCCCATAAAGAACTTCCAGCAGAGCTTCATTACGAAAATCCAGCGGAGTATCGCCTTTAACTGTTTCAAACAGCACCTGCATTTCTTTTTCATAAAAAAATTTAGGCAGGCGGCTCTGCTTATTTCTCATCTGAACATAAGAAAAAGGATTCTCTGCAGCGACTTCATTTTTTAATAGAAACTGGTAAAAGGAACGCAAACTGGATAACTTTCTGCTGATGGAATTGCGGCTGTATTTTTCATCATGTAAATAACTTAGATAGACACGAATATCCTGATGAGTCACAGTTAAATAGTTCTCATCTCCCGAATTCTCCAGAAATAACAGAAAATTATTTATGTCCTCCATGTAGGCGGTATTTGTTTTTTCTGAGTACTGTCTTTCTACGATCAAATATTTTGAAAATAAATCGATCCAATTTTCTTCAGACAAAGAAACCCCTCCTAAGCTTTTTACAAAATTACTGTAACACAAGGATGTTAGGAATACAAATGAATTGTCAGAATTTAATCAATATTTCTGAATTCTCTCACAATTCCTTCATGATATTCACAAAAACTAAACATAAAGCTAGTTTTTTTCATAAAAAAGCTTCACAGTCCTATATGTAGTGACCGTAAAGCTTTTGAACTAAATTTATTTTTCTTGATCATCAAAGAAAAAAATCCCCACTGATTCTAGACCGATGTGTGTGCTTAAAACACTGCCGATGTTCTCAAAAATAAAATTTGCCGCGCCGATTTTCTCTTGCAATAGCTTAGAAACAATGTCGGCTAAATTTTGATCATCAGCATAAGCGATTCCGATGGTTTGATCAATAGGACCAATTTTCTGATCGACTGATTCAATAAGCTTATTCCAAGCTTTTTTGTTGCCGCGAACTTGAGACAATAACTTGATTTCTCCATCTACAACATGCAGGATCGGGCGGATTTTCAATGTATTTCCTGCCATGGCACCTAATTTGCTGATCCTGCCTCCAGCCGCCAACTGATCTAAATTGTTCAACATGAAAATATGCTGGATATGTTGAATACGGTCCTTGGCATAGCTAACCAATTCTTCAAATGAAAATCCCGCTTGATTTTTTTCTGCGATTTTCAAAGCGATCAGCCCTGTGCCCAATGCACCGGCTTTAGAATCAACAGCCACCATATTTATTGAAGGGAACTCTTCTTTCAACTCTTGGATCATATTAGCCGCCAATTGATACGTACCTGACATTTTAGAAGAAAAAGATAAAAACATAAAATCCTGCTCTTTTTTGGCACAATCCGTAAACTGTTGATATAGATCCTCCACTCTAGGCAGAGCAGTTAAACACTTTTTTCCAGCTCGAATCGCTTCATAAACCTGTTTCGTTTGAATATTGACCTTATCCAGATAATTTTTGCCATCGATCGTTACTTGTAAGGGAATGATACCTATCTGAAATTTTTCAATCCATTCCTTAGGCAAATCACAGGTACTATCGACAATAAGTTTCATCAGACTCGCTACCTTTCCATCAACTTGATCAAACCAATAATAGCAAGACTTGAATGATTTGACAACTTTTTTGGACCTGAATATTGACAGCTCTTTGCTTGATAGTTAATCGAACTTGTCCAGCTTTTCCTGGTCTGACACGCTTCATTCAGCTTTTCAGTGTCTAGCTTCATGAACTAGCTTGTTCGACAAAAAGGCGAATTTCGTATGAATTAAAAAGCGATTCTTACTCCCTTTGTCATTTTTGCTCACAAGCTGACACAGTTCATTCAGCTTTTCAATGTCCAGCTTCATGAGGCAGGTCTATCGGCAAAAAAGCAAATTTCGTATGAATCAAAAAGCGATTCATGCTCCATTTGCTATTTTGCTCAAGACCAAACCGCCTCATTCAGCTTTTCTGAATGAATTGGTCTAATGAAGTCAAGGCACGCTCAGCAAGAGCTTCATAACGCTTTTTTTTGTCTCGTATTCTTTCGGGCAATTCTGGAAAAATTCCAAAGTTGGCGTTCATGGGCTGGAAGTGTTTCCCTTCAGTATGAGTGATATAATGAGCCATGCTGCCAATCGCCGTATCCACTGGGTATACTTGCGGCTCCTCGCCATTTATCATTCTAGCTGCATTTTTCCCGGCAATCAGCCCGCTGGCCGCACTCTCAACGTATCCTTCAACACCGGTCATTTGGCCGGCGAAAAACAAATCATTCCTCTTTTTAGTTTGGTAAGTAGCCTTTAAAAGCTCAGGCGAATTTAAAAAGGTATTGCGGTGCATCACACCATAACGAATAAATTCGGCTTTTTCTAATCCAGGTATCAGCCGAAAGACTCTTTTTTGTTCACCCCATTTTAAATGAGTTTGAAAACCAACTAAATTATAAAGTGAGGCCGCGGCGTTATCTTGTCGCAGTTGAACGACCCCATAAGGTCTTCTGCCAGTTTCCGGGTCTTCAAGTCCGACAGGTTTCAATGGTCCGAATAATAACGTTTTGATACCCCTCTCAGCCATAACTTCAATTGGCATGCATCCATCAAAATATTTTTCTTTTTCAAAAGTATTCAGAGGAGCCGTTTCCGCATGGATCAACGCATCATAAAAATTCTCAAATTCCGCTTTGCTCATGGGACAATTAAGATAGGCGGCTTCTCCTTTATCATAACGGGACTTTAAGTAGACTTTTTCAAAATTTATCGAAGCTTTTTCAACGATTGGCGCAGCAGCATCATAAAAATACAATCCTTCCGACTCTGTAAAATTTTTAATGTCATCAGCTAACGGCTGTGAGGTCAAAGGACCGCTGGCAATGATCGTCAAACCTTTCGGTAACGTTGTGATTTCTTCCCGATAAACCTGGATCAGAGGATGACTTTCTAAACGAGCCGTTACATCTTTTGAAAAATTTTCGCGATCTACGGCGAGTGCTCCGCCGGCTGGTACAGCAGTGTCATCTGCAGAACCGATAATAACAGAATTTAGACGGCGCATTTCTTCCTTGAGCAAACCGACTGCATTTGTAAGAGTATTTCCGCGTAGTGAATTTGAACAAACCAACTCTGCAAATTGATCTGTATGGTGAGCTGGTGTTGATTTGGACCCGCGCATTTCATAAAGATGGACCGGGATGCCGGCCTTGGCGACTTGCCATGCTGCCTCGCTTCCGGCCAAACCTGCTCCGATAACGTTTACAAATAATTCTGTCATTTTTTTCGCTTCCTTTTTATAAAAATAGTGTGATCAGCTTTTCAAGCAGGATCTTCTATTTATTTTTTTAGAATATCGAGGCTGGGAAATGTCGCTACTCCCAGCCCTGGTTTGTCATTTTTGAATTTTTTCCTGATAATCACATTCGCTGCAAACTACTTGCTTGCCGCCGCCTTTAACTTTCTTTTCAAGTAAATAGTGCCCGCATTTCGGACAATTTCTTCCAATTGGCTTATCCCAAGAAGTAAATTCACATTCAGGATAACGGCTGCATCCGTAAAAGATACGGTTCTTCTTGGATTTACGTTCAATCACTTCACCTTGATGGCAAATAGGACACTTCACCCCTATTTCTTTAACAATAGGTTTTGTATTGCGGCATTCCGGGAAATTACTGCAGGCATAAAACTTTCCATAGCGTCCCAACTTGATCACCATGGGGTGTCCGCACAGCTCGCAATTAAAGCCGGCCGGTTCATCTTTGATTTGAATTTTTTCAATTTTTTCTTCTGCATTGTTTAATTCTTTTTCAAAAGGCCGATAGAAACGGTCGACTACCTGGATCCAATTTTCCCCGCCTTCACCGACTAAGTCCAAATCTTTTTCCATATCAGCAGTAAAGCCAACATCAACGATTTGCGGGAAAAAATCGCAAATCAAAGTATTTACTATTTCGCCAAGCTCGGTTGGTTCAAAGCGTTTATTGACCAATTTAACATAATAACGTCGTTGGATCGTCTCTAATGTAGGAGCATAAGTAGATGGTCGTCCTACACCATTTTCCTCCAAGTTTTTGATCAGAGTCGCCTCACTGAATCGAGCCGGCGGCTGCGTAAAATGCTGTTTGGGTTCGATAGTGACAGATTTTACAGTTTCCCCTTCATTCAGCTCTGGTAAAATATTTTCTTTTTCTTCTTTACCTTCATCATTGCCTTCGACATAAACTTTCATAAAACCAGCGAATTTAACTTTCGAACCATTAGCAACAAAGGTCACCCCATTTTGTTCTAGGGTGACTTTCATCGTGTCCAAAACCGCTGGTGTCATCTGGCTGGCTACAAATCTTGCCCAAATCAAATTATACAATTTTTGTTGATCTTTATCTAAATATTTCTGGACCTCTTCAGGAGAACGCATCACACTGGAAGGTCTGATCGCCTCATGAGCATCCTGAGCTCCTTTAGCGTTTTTAGTTTTTCGGCTGCCGTGAATAGAGAATTCAGCACCAAACTTATTCTGGATATATTTTGCAGCCTCTTCTTTGGCGGTGTCCGAAATACGCGTTGAGTCCGTCCGAATGTACGTGATCAGCCCAACAGTCCCTTCTTTTCCTAAAGGAATGCCTTCATACAGCTGCTGAGCAACCATCATTGTTTTCCGGGTCCGAAAATTTAATTTGCGTGCAGCTTCCTGCTGCATACTGCTGGTAGTAAATGGTAAAGCAGAATTTCGTTTACGCTCTTTCTTCTCAACCTTTTTGACCAGATAGTCTTTGCCAGTCAATTTTTCTGTCACTGCCTTGACATCCGCTTCATTTTTAAGCTTATGCTTCTTGCCGTATAGACCGTAAAATTGCGCTTTGAATTTTTTCCTGCTTTTCAAAAAATCTCCATCGATACTCCAATACTCTTCAGGTATAAAAGCCCGTATCGCGTTTTCGCGATCAATAATGATTTTTAGAGCAACGGATTGGACCCGGCCGGCACTCAAGCCTTTTTTTATTTTACGCCACAAAATCGGACTGATAGAATAACCGACGAGCCGATCTAAAATTCTTCTGGCTTGCTGCGCATCGACTAAATTTAAATCAATACTTCTCGGTTCCTTAAAAGCAGCTTTAACTGCATCTTTGGTGATTTCGTTAAAAACAACACGATTTTTCTCTTTAAGATCTAAACCGAGCAAATAAGCCAAATGCCAAGC
>JAATEZ010000250.1 GCA_015655485.1 Lactobacillales bacterium
CTCGATTGCAGCAAGGCCATCGGGGCGGCCTATTACTATGATGGGGACCCCTGGGATTTTACTAAGGACCGTTCGTTACTGAAAGCTGTTCTGCCCATTGTGACTGTTTTAACGATGGCTGCCACCGGCTCGGAGATGAATAGGAACGCAGTGATCACCAATCCAGAAACGAATGAAAAGCTGGGGACTAGCGGATGGAATATGATCCCTTATGCTTCTTTTTTGGATCCTACTTACACATACAGTGTGTCAGAATATCAAACAGCAGCTGGTTCGGCGGATATTTTAAGTCATTTATTTGAAAATTATTTCAGTAAAACCCTGGGAGCGGATGTGCAAGACAGAACAGCAGAAGGATTAATGAAAACGGTGATCCAATACTGTCCAGTTGCTTTGAAGGAACCTGATAACTATGATGCTAGAGCAAATTTGATGTGGGCGAGTTCTTTAGCACTGAATGGTTTGACCGGAGGCGGCAAGTCTGGAAGTTGGAGCTGTCACCCTATTGAGCATGAACTTAGTGCATTTTATGATATTACTCATGGCATAGGTTTAGCCATTTTGACGCCGCGCTGGATGAACTATATTTTAAATGAAACTACTGTAAATAAGTTTGCGGCTTATGCTGCGAATGTTTGGTCGATCCCGGCTGATGAGGATAAGTTCAAAACAGCTAGGGCAGGGATCCAAGCTACTTACAATTACTTTAAGAGTTGTGGGATCCCAATGACTTTGCCGGAGGTAGGAATAGATGAAAGTCATTTAGCCAAGATGGCTGAAAGAGCTGTTTATCATAGTTCGATCGCCACTTCTGCCTATGTTCCAATAGATGCTGGCGATGTAGAGAACATCTTGAAAGACTGCATGACAGAAAATCGTTTTGTCTAGAGAATAGAACAGAAAGGCATCAAATAATGAATAAACGGCAGTAAAGAAAGATGAGGAGACTCCTATTAAAGGGTCCCCTTTTTTTGGAAGTTTGATCCTAGTTCATTTTGAGATCCCTGTTAAATGGGAACGATAATGAAGTTTCTTTTGCGATTGGGCAAGTTCATCCATATTGGTCCCTCTTTTTCTTGTGAAAACGTTAAGAAAGGGGATTCAATTTAGCCATCTTTATGGTAAACTATAATCTGGGTGAGTGTTTTAGATGAATTTTACGGGGGCGTACGAATGAAAAAGCAGCTGATAACAGCTTTAATGTTAGGGGTATTGACTAGTTCAATTTTTGTTTTACCAATGGTTACATTAGCGGATGATTTTGAGACAAAAATCAATCAATCAAAAGACAAAGTCGACACGATAAACGCGCAAACGGAAACTGCCAACAAGGAATTAACAGTGATACAGCAGAATATAAAAGACATAGAAACTCAAGTGACGCAGCTGTTTACTGAAAAAAGAACTTTAGATCAGGAGATCGTTGATTTAAATGGTGAAATCGTAAAGCTGAATGAGCGGATCGCTAAACGGGACGGACAATTGAAAAAACAAGCTCGTTCGACTCAAATTAATGGGAAATCGACCAGCTATCTAAGCATACTGTTAGACGCAGGATCGCTATCTGATGCCATTGCCAAGTGTCAGGCAATGGCGACCTTAGTCACAGCCAATCACGATATTTTAGTGGCTCAACAAGAGGATAAGTCGGCTGTTGAAAAAAATAAACAATCTTTGGAAACAAAATCGAGTGAATTACAAACGGCCAGTGTTCAATTAGAACAAAAAAATGATGAATTATATCAGAAAAAATTAGCTCAGGACGTTTTGCTGACGACTCTTGCGGCAGAGAAGAACACTGAAGAAGATAAGCAGGAGCAGTTATTGGCTGAAAAAGCGGAAGCCGAAAGAAAAGCCGAGGCTGAACGAGTGGCTAAAGAACAAGCTGAAGCAAGACGGTTAGCTGAAGAGCAACAAGCGCAAGCGGCAGTTCAAACGATAAGCAGCAGCGTGTCTTCGGCCAGCTCGACTGTTTTGGCTGAAGTACCAAAAAACGATCTTGCTGCGCCCAACAGCGCCACAGCTTCAGCGATCATATCAGAAGCTAAAAACTGGATCGGAACACCTTATTCATGGGGTGGCGGCGGTCCAAGCGGACCAAGTGAGGGATTTGGAGAAGGGAAAGGAATAGTCGGTTTTGACTGTTCGAGCTTTATGCAGTATATTTTTGCCCATTCCGGAATCACTCTGCCGCGTGTGACCACTTCTCAAGAATATGCCGGCAGTATGGTTTCAACAACCTCGCTTGAGCCGGGAGATCTAGTTTTCTTTGGTTCAAGAGGACAAACCTATCATGTGGGTTTATATATAGGCGGCGGGCAGATGATCCATGCTCCTCAATCAGGAGACAGTATTAAAATCGCTGGAGCTGGCGGTGCCAGTTTTGGTGTACGAGTATTATAAGAAAAAAAGAGAGGGGATAAACTCTTGGATGAGGGGATCCCCATAAGTTAGACCTAAAAAAGCTAACTTATGGGGGTCAGTTCAGGAGTTTATCCCCTCTCTTTTCTTTTTCATTAGTGTTCTTGATCGACCCCAAAATTGGAGGAAGCTTAAATGGAAAGGGAAAGTAGCTGCAGCAAAAAAAACTTTTCACTAGAACGAAATGGCTGCCAGCCAATTCAGTAGTGAAAAGTTTTTTTCTTATGAACACTGAGAGCCTTATTTACTCACTGCTCTGTTATGATTCATGGAACTTGCTGTATTATAAATAGTATTTATTAATAACAGATAAGTCATCGTTTAGTTCATAAACTAAAGGCTGACCAGTAGGAATCTCCAGCGCCATGATATCATCATCGGAGATACCTTCAATATGTTTAGCCAAAGCGCGCAGAGAGTTTCCGTGAGCGGCTACTAAAACAGTTTTATGTTCTAATAGAGCTGGAGCGATTTGATCTTCCCAGTATGGAAGTGCGCGTTCCAGGGTTACTTTCAAGTTTTCGCCGCCAGGGACGATGCTTTTATCTAATGAGGCATAACGACGGTCATTTACAGCGGATCCTGGATCTTTTGCATCTAAAAGTGGAGGCAAAGTATCGTAAGAACGGCGCCACAATTGAACTTGGTCAGCGCCATATTTATCAGCTGTTTCTTGTTTGTTTAAGCCCTGCAAAGCTCCATAGTGACGTTCATTTAAGCGCCAAGATTTGTATTGAGGAACCCATAGCTGGTCAGATTCTTCCAGTACGTAGTTACAAGTTTTGATTGCACGTTTTAACACTGAGGTATAAGCTACATCAAATTCAATACCAGCCGCTTTGATTTTTTTCCCGGCAGCGGTTGCTTCTTCAATTCCTTTTTCGCTTAAATCCACATCTACCCAGCCGGTAAATTGATTTAAGGCATTCCATTCACTAAGACCATGACGTACAAAAACTAATTTTAGCATCTGATTTGCTCCTTTATTTGTTTTCTGAAAATTTATTTCCCTTACTTTACTATTGTACACTGATAAAGGCTCTTTTTTCAATGGTAAAATATTTATTTTTGTGAAAAATAAAACAAAGAGCATTTTTGCGGCAGCAAGGAATTATTCTTTTAAATCAATAAATGCGGTTGGACAAAAGTGTATTCATCTTTAAGGCTGAACTGCCCGATGGATTTCTTATTTCGCAAACATAAATAAAAAGGCCTGTTAAATTATTAGGATAGTGAATGTTATGTAAACAGCTTATCTACTTCTTCTTCTGATAAGTTGATGTATTTGTAAACTGATCCTACAGATACGCTGCACTTATTAGATATGTATTGAATCGTTCGTTTTTCATCATAATACATTCGTCGGATTCTCGCGATCGTTCGCGGGCTGATTTTTGGCCGACCACCAATTTTTCCGTTTTTTCGAGCGGCCTTGAGACCAATCAATGTTCGTTCGCGAATAAGTTCAGTTTCCATATCTGCCAATCCGTCCATCAAGTCGAAATATAATTCGCCCATCGGCAACTCTGTGTTGATTTTTTCTTTTAAACTAACAAAGTTTACTTTTCGTTTTTTTAGGTTCTTGGTCAATTCTGTTAATTGACGTGTTGATTTGCCCAAACGATCGAGTTTCCAAATGACTAGAGCATCTCCCGGTTCTAGAGCATCAAAAGCTTTTTTTAATGCAGGGCAGTTTTTGTCAGTTGAATCATTTATTTCGTGAAAAATTTTTTCACAACCAAAGGATGACAGCGCATCGATTTGAGGGTCTAAATCTTTTTCCTCAATGGCTAGACGAGCGTAACCAATTTTTTTCATTTACTTTTCACCTCGTATTTTAATCTATTATTTAATTTAACATAAAAAAACGAAAAAAGGTAGATAAAGAAGCAAATATTCTGTAATCAGCATAGCTTAAAGTTGTTGGTTATTTAGAGGAATTATTCAAATACATTTTGAGTCTAAACTGAAGATTTTCCATTTTTTTTAGATAAAATCGGCAAGGCTGCCGAGTCCTTTTTTAGGGTCAAGGTCATTCAGCAGCTTTGAAAAAAGTTTAATCATGTTTATAAGCAAAATAATAGAAAGCACTGACAAAAATTCCGCCGCCAACGATATTGCCAAAATAAACCGGGATCACATTTTGAATGAATTCTGTCCAGGTTGCTCCGTTTTCAAAAATTGCGGCAGGGATCACAAACATATTTGCCACACTATGCTGGAAGCCGATCGCTACAAAAGTCATGACAGGAAACCAGATGGCTAAAATTTTACCGGCACCATCTTTGGCACCATAGCATAACCACAGGGCAAGGCCGACAAACCAGTTGCAGCCAATTCCGGA
>JAATEZ010000219.1 GCA_015655485.1 Lactobacillales bacterium
ACTGGCTTCTTCCAGCAGCATGAATGTAGTCTCCTGCCAGACATCCCCTTTTCTGCGAATGACTGTACGCTGGATCAAATGGTGCATCAAACTCTTTATTCGCAATATCCTGCGTTTTAAGATCCCTTTGATACCGCGGGTGCTGGTTGAATATCGAAAATCGTTCAACTCAAAGAAAAATTGGATCGAGGCTTCAGATATATTATTTTTTTCGGCCGTTTTTTTCACTGCTTTTTTTCCTGCTTCATAGGCCAGTGCTTTGATTTTACGCTCAGTTTTAAAATAAAGCGGCTGTTTTTCATTGCTGCCCTGCTCACGATAAAGTTGACGCAAGCGCAATTCAAAATCATGGATCACTCGATTGATCGCCGATTGATTGAGTTCATTTCTCTCTGCTTTTAAACTTTTTATGACTGCTTTAATAATATATTTAAGTGCTTCAGTTTCATTTAACGAAGGATCAACAATCGTTTCTTCATTTGTCCTCGCTTCAATATCTGCCGAACTATTAATTATTGCCGAGTCGCTGATCAAAAGTAATCGCTGCCTTTGTTTCGTTATGACCGGTAATGTGACAGTTGCTGCCAGTAAGCTGAGAACAATCACACCGCAGGCCAGAAAAATAATCAACGGCCGCTGTGAAAAACTGTGACCATCCGGTAAAAGAAGCGGCAGCGACATGATACTAGCCATAGTCACTGCTCCACGAACACCTGTCAAACCGGTCAAAAGGGCGGTTGAAAAATGAGGTTGAAATTTTTTCCCTGATTTATTATTCAGATAAGAGATCCATAAATAAGTATAAGACCAAATAACCCGTACCAATAATAAGAAAATCCATATTCCAGCTACGTATAAAAACAAAATACCATTATTGACTCGAGGATTCGTCAAAGTTTCACTCATGGCGATCGGTAATTCGATCCCTAAAATGATAAAGACGCCGCCGTTCAATAAATAAACCAGAACATCCCACATTCTATTTGTCGCTATATGGATCTCAGCAAAGTCACTGCGAAAGATCGGCGCCTGCGAAATGGATAAGACTCCGGCCACTACAACGGCAATGACTCCGGATGCGTCAAAAAGCTCATCAGCAACAATGTAAATAATAAAAGGAGTGATGATTTGGATCGTAGTATGTAAAACAACATCCATGATTCCCTGTTGAACCAAAAAAAGACGAACAAAGTGAATAAACTGAATCAAAATATATCCCACTAAAGCCCCAACTAAAGCCATATAGATAAAGTTGCTTGCCGCTCCGCCGAGTGAAAACTTTCCCGTCAAATAAGCTGCCAAGGCATATTTAAAAGCAATCAGGCCGCTGGCATCATTGACCAGACTCTCCCCGCTGATCAAGCTTAAAATCCCTTTTGGCAACTTGACTCTCTCCGCTATGCCATGAACAGCCACTGGATCCGTGGGAGAAAGCACTGCCGCTAATGCCAAAGCCAAAGGCAAGGAAATATCATGAATAAGTGCATGGATAAAAAAACCGCCAAGCAGAGTCGTCAAAATCACTAAAAAAATTGCATTCGCAAAAATCGGCGCTTTCAATTCCCAAAGCTCATTTTTAGGAAAATTAGCCGCATCATTAAATAATAACGGCGCGACAAACAGCAGCATAAACCAGTTCGCATCTAAATCGATTTGAATATTAAAAACTAAAGCAACCAATAAACCAACAACGATTTCGATCAAAGCGGTTGGAATGGCTACCAGATAATGACTGATGATATTTGATATCAGCACAAGCGCGATCAATAAAATACTGGCTTGTAAAACATGCATAGACATCTTCCCTTTTTAATAGATTTTTTGATATAGTTAAAGCAAAGCTGTAAGAATCTGAATAAGTTTGGTTAAATCTTCAACAAGCGCATTTTGGTAATAATTTATCTAAATAACAAAACTGTCTGCCTCATGAAGCTGAATCATCAAAAAGAATCTATTTTTACTGGTTATGCAAACTATCTCATTAATTATACCACACTTTTTTTCATCGGCAGCTTTCAGAGATTTTTAAATAAAATAACAGCTTTACTTGAAACTGCAGGGTTAAAGACCATAGTATAAAATCAAGTGATCATTCTAAAAACAGTCAGGGCAAGCTGTTCATCTGTATAATCAAATAAATCTGAAAAAAAAACGGCCGACCCATTAATCAACTTTAATTAATGGGTCGGCCTCTTCCAAAACTTTTTGAATTCTATTTTAAATGAAAACTGTTCTTTTTTTTAGATTTTTTCTGTAGAACTAACAACACTATGGAGTCATTCCTTAACGAATCAGGGCGACAATATCTTTTTTAGAAGCACTTTTGGCCGGCAGCCAACTGAAAATGATGCCGATAAAAACCGAGATTCCAAGAGCCAGGGAAGCAGTGAACCAGTCGGGATAAATTGAAAACGGCAGAAGGGAACTGATTGCAAAAGCCAAAAGAACGCCGAGGATATAACCAAGGATCCCGCCAAACAAGGTCAGACTAACTCCTTCCAACAAAAACTGCAGCCTAATATTATTCTTGGTACCTCCCATAGCTCGACGGACACCGATTTCTTTCGTCCGTTCCGATACTGAGATATAAATCATATTCATAACGCCGACTGCCGAATTTTTATTAGAGACAGAATAGAAAAACAAAAACTAATCAGGAAGATAATAAACGAATAAAAAAGGTTTTAGCAAAACTTGTGTTCCGAGCTTTATCTTCCATGGACAAAGAATCGTCTGGTGAACAAAATCAAAAAAAGTGACCAAGATCTCTCGTCTTGGTCACTTTTTTATAGAATCAAGAGAAAATTTGTCGTTATAATTTTTTTAAAAACTCTGAATCTACGCCAAGTATTTTTTGAACCAACTCCGCCGACAGTCCTTCTGCCAACATTCCTTTCGCCGTCAACAATTTATTTTGTTTTATTCCCTCCTCTAATCCTTGTTCTAATCCTTTCTCTATGCCCATCTCTATGCCCTTCTTCATGCCCCTTTCCATCGCTTCTTCTTGATAATAAAGAATCGTTGCCTTATAATCCTCTCGTGCTAATTCTGCTGCATCGATCATCTTTCTTTCCCTCCAATCTAAATTCTGATACTGAACTATTTGACA
>JAATEZ010000429.1 GCA_015655485.1 Lactobacillales bacterium
CCATAGGTCATTTGAGTCAGGTCATTGGTCCCAAAACTGAAAAAATCAGCTTCCTCGGCAATTGCTTCTGCGGTCAGACAAGCGCGGGGAACCTCGATCATGACTCCTATTTGATAATTCAGCGTTTGATCAGCATCTTGCAAATATTTTTGAATCGTTGTTGTGATCTCTTTTTTCACTGATCGAGTTTCATCTGCTCCTCCGACCAAAGGGATCATGATTTTTGGCGCAATGTTCATTCCTTTGCTGTTTAGCTCAAGTGCGCTCTCAATAATAGCCTGGACTTGCATATCATAGATATCCGGAAAAGTTACCGCTAAACGACAACCGCGATGACCTAACATTGGATTGACTTCTTTTAATTCAGCGACTCTTTTATGGATCTGATATTCGGAAAGGTGCAGCTCACGCGCTAATAAACTGATTTCTTCTTTAGTCTGTGGTAAAAATTCATGCAGCGGCGGATCTAACAAACGGATCGTACAAGATTTTTCATTTGTCAAGGTAAAAATCTCTAAAAAATCATTTTTTTGCATTTCTTTTAACCGTTGTAATGGTTCTCTGCGGTCTTCCTTATTTTGTGCTAAAATCAGTTTTCTCATCTCTAAAAGGCGTTCTTCTTTGAAAAACATGTGTTCTGTCCTTGCCAGACCAACTCCCATTGCTCCAAATTCTAACGCCATCGTAAGATCTTTTTTAGTCTCGGCATTGGCATAAACTTTTAAATCTGCTATCTCATCGGCCCAATTTAAAATTTTGATCAGCGAAGCTTCTTCCTGACTTTGAGAATTTTCTAATATACCCAGATAAATCCGGCCGCTGGTTCCGTCAACAGAAATCTCATCTTTTTCTTTGATCACACCGCCTGAATATTCGGCCTGTTTGTCAAATTCAGCAACTTTTAATTCTTCACAGCCCACTACGCAACAGACTCCCATTCCTCTGGCTACCACGGCCGCATGCGAAGTCATACCGCCGCGGCTGGTTACGATGGCTTCGCTGACGATCATTCCTTCGATGTCCTCCGGTGAAGTCTCTTGCCTTAACAAGATGACTTTTTCTCCAGCATTGCTGGCATATTTTGCCGCCTCCGCATCAAAATAAACTTTTCCTGAAGCCGCACCCGGACTTGCTGGCAATCCTTTAGCAATCGCTTGATGTTGCTGTAAAACCTGCTCACTAAAAATGGGATGCAGCAGCTGTGTCAACAGTTCTGGTTGCAGCCGCATCAAAGCCGTCTTTTTATCAATCATTTTTTCCTCTACTAAATCTGTGGCGATCTTAAAGGCCGCCTTAGCTGTTCTTTTAGCTGTTCTTGTTTGTAAAAGATATAGTTTTCCCGATTCGATCGTAAATTCAATATCCTGCATATCCTTATAATGCTGTTCAAGTTTTTGACTGATTGCCAAAAACTGCCGATATATTTCCGGCTGCTCTTTTTCTAACTTCGTGATGGATTGCGGCGTTCTGATTCCGGCTACAACATCCTCCCCCTGTGCATTCAGTAAGAACTCACCAAAAAGTCCGCGTTCGCCGGTTGCCGGATTTCGGGTAAAGGCCACTCCAGTTGCACTAGTCTTGCCAAAATTACCGAAAACCATCTGTTGAATATTCACCGCAGTTCCAAGCGCATCAGAAATCTTATGCAGTCTCCTATAAGTTTTCGCCCTCGGATTTTCCCAAGATTTAAAAACCGCTGCTATCGCCAAAAATAATTGTTCTTTGGGATCTTGCGGAAAAGTTCGATCCAAAACGGAAATATACCTTTCTTTATAACTTGTAATCAAATTCCCCAAGTTAGAAACAGTTAATTCAACGTCTGAAATATATCCATATTTTTGTTTGATCCTAGTCAATTCTTCTTCAAAAATCTTTTTATCTATTCCAAAAACAACTTCTCCAAACATCTGCAATAATCTCCTATAACAATCTAAAGCAAATCGTTCATTTTGTGATTTTTTTGCCAATCCGATAACCGTTTCATCATTTAAACCTAAATTGAGAATGGTGTCCATCA
>JAATEZ010000466.1 GCA_015655485.1 Lactobacillales bacterium
AAAACTTCCAAAAAATAGAATCTGCCATGTTTTTGAGTTTATTGGATAAACGTAAACAGTTGATAATACTAATAGATAAAAGCAGTGGAACCAGGTATCAGGATGCTAAAGAAATGATAATTCGTTCTACAGAGATCCATATTAAAAATGCTATTAAAAATAGAGGTATTAAAAAATATGATGATTTTTTAATTCATATACTGGCAAATAACTTCATGGAAGGTTTTTTTGAGATAATCAGACATTATAAAAACAGAAAATGGGCAGAAGAGATGCTGGAACTTATGGCCAAACAATATTACTGCGGAGTCGAATCGTTCTTGGATTAAATTTTTTTGAACAATATTGAACATTTGTTCAATATTGGAAAATACAAAAAAATCCATTGAAAAGATTCGATGCAGAATAACAGAAAATCAAAAAAAGATAATGAGCATTTAATTTCTAAGGTGGACGAATATATGGAACAAACAGAAAATATAGATACTCAACGTATGGAATTAAGTAAAAATAATCTGATAAAAGAAGTTAAAGGAAAAAATAGATTATCAAACGTTTTTATAGCCATGAACATTGTCTCTGGAATCATACCCTTCTTCATCGTAGTATGGATAGTGGGGATGCTGATGGATGGAACAGTTACACTGGATAAAATCATTATTGCAGGGGTAATAATTGCCGTCTTTCAGATAATGAAGGCAGTTTTTTACGTATTGTCAATTTGGAAAGCACATGATTCTGCCTATTCCTCACTGGCTGAGTTAAGGGTTAACATACTTGAACATCTGAAAAAATTGCCTCAAAGCTTTTTTCAGGAAAGAAAAGTGGGAGATTTGACAAATATCATCAACCATGACGTGGAACAGGCAGAATTATACCTGGCACACGTACTTCCTGAAATTACGGCTATAAAATCTATTTTAATAGTCGTTGCCTTAAGTGTGATAATAATCGACTGGCGAATGGGACTAGCCTTGATTTCAACAGTTCCTCTGGTTTTTCTGTACCTATCCTTCTTAAATAAATTATGGGTAAAGCAAGAAAAAACCTATTTTGAAAAAACAAGGCAAATGTCAGAAGACCTGGTGGAATACATCTCAACCATCCCGGTTATTAAAGCATTTAGCCGGGAAGAAAAGAAGACACAGAATGTTTTAGAGAGGATGAAAAGTTACATCATCTGGGCGAAAAAAACTACAATCGGGACATCAACCCCTATGAGCTTGCTTACGCTGTTTTTAGAAGGTGGACTCATTGTACTAGTTATAGTTGGCTCTATACTTTTAATCAACCATGAAATAGACATCCAGAGATTTATTCTGGCACTTATACTGGGAGGAATATTCTCCAGTTCTCTAGCGAAGATGGCAGCGTATCACCACTTTGAAATTGTCTTTGAAAACTCAATGGACAACGTCAATTCCATCATCGGTGTTCTAGGAGAAAAAAGACCAGAAAAGTACCAGAACCTTGAAACAGGAGACATTGAGTTTAAAGATGTTAATTTCAGCTACAATGAAGACGAAAACATTCTAAGAAACGTTGATCTTGTTTTTAAAGAGAATTCTGTAAATGCCATTATAGGTACCTCTGGTTCAGGAAAAACAACCCTTGCCAATTTGATAATGGGATTTTGGAAGGCTGATAGTGGTGAAATAACCATAAATGGAAGGAACATAGACAGCATGAGTGAACGGGATTTGTCCAGTCTGGTTTCAATCGTGCAGCAGGAAGTGTTTCTATTCAATTTATCCATCGAAGAAAACTTGAGAATCGGAAAAAAGGACGCCACCAGAGAAGAAATTGTTGAAGCTACTAAAAAGGCACAGATCCATGACATGATTATGAGTCTTCCCCAAAATTACCGGACTGTTGTGGGAGAAGGAGGGACAAAACTTTCTGGAGGAGAAAAACAGAGGATATCCATCGCCCGTACAATATTAAAAAATACTCCTATCATAATTCTGGATGAAGCAACCGCCTCTATAGACCCAAATAAGGAATATTTGATTCAGAAAGCCATAAATAATCTCAGTAAAGATAAGACCCTGATTATGATTGCTCACCATTTAAGTAACATCGTTAACGCAGACCAGATCGTGGTTATGGAATATGGAAACGTCATAGCAAAAGGAACTTACCAGGAACTGCTTGGAACGTGTAAATTATGTCAAAAAATGGTAAAAGAGCAGACAAAAGTTGATAACTGGAAAATAAAGGGAGTGGTACAATGATAAAAGAGATAATAGGCGATGTTACCACAAAAGGGAAATACATGATTGCAATAGCCGTTTTATTTTTCACACTGTACTCACTTTCCAGTGTGGGAATAATGGTTGTTGTACTGGACATTCTTAAAAAAATAATGGAAATACAATCCATTGATCTTTCACAATACTGGATTGTGCTTATAGGACTTATAGTCTTTAAGGCGATATGCTATTTATTCGCTGATTTATCCAAACACTTCGCTGGATT
>JAATEZ010000483.1 GCA_015655485.1 Lactobacillales bacterium
TATTTTTGGGAGAATTATCATTGGATCTTCTCTGAAAATACGATTATTCCCATCTCCGCTAAACAGAGTGAGATTTATCAAATGCTGCAGCAGTTATTAAAGCGAATGAAAAAACCGGAAGTTTATTATGCTCAAACGGAAGTTTCTGATCTATTTTCTTTTGTTTTGCCTATGCTCCGTCAAATCGGTGAAGTTGTAGTGGATGAAGGGATCCAGCTCAAAGTGATTCAGGCACCAATGAAGGCAAAGATTCTTTTAAGAAAAAAAGAAACGCGGCTTCAGGCTATTTTAGAATTTCACTATGATGAGCTCACACTTACTTCAGGAGGACTCATCATTGCCGGCGAAAAAGAAAATCAGTTATTGATCCGTGACAGAAAAGCAGAACAATCTGTGATACAAGTGCTGCATCATTTGGAGTTTCAATCAGTTGACCGGCTTTTCGAAAAAAGAATAAACAACGGTGCGATGCTTTATCGATTTTTCACCTCTGAATTGTTTCAATTGGAAAGTGCAGCCGAAGTCATCCTCGATGAAAGTGTTCGTCAGTTATATTTAGATGTCGAGACTTATCAGCCGCAGATCGAAGTTAAAGATTCCGGTTCCTGGCTGGATATCCATTTTGATATAAGCGGGATCGAGACGGATGAAATCGATGAGATCATGAAAAAAATGTTGAACCAAGAAAAATTTTATCAACTTAAAACCGGTCAAATTCTTTCTTTGGATTCTGAAACTTTTCAAAAGACCAGTGAAGCGTTAACTCAAATACGACAAGCTTTTCTACACAAAGAGGGGACTTTTTCAGTACCGGCTTATGCCGGTTTGCAGGTACAGGGAGCTCTAAATCTAACCGCCAATACGAGTTACAGTCAAAAATTCACCGCGATGGTTCGAGATCTGACTCATCCGGCCGATTTTGAGACTCCTTTGCCTGATGGATTGAATGCTGAATTGAGAAGTTATCAGATTTTAGGATTCCGCTGGTTGAAAATGCTGCATTGTTATCACTTTAATGGAATTTTGGCGGATGATATGGGTTTGGGGAAAACTTTGCAGATGATCACTTATTTATTGTCGGAAAAAGAAGAAAATAAAAAAGTTTCCCCTGCTTTAGTTGTCGCTCCGGCTAGTTTGATCTATAACTGGCAATTAGAATTTAAAAAATTTGCTCCATCAATGGAAATCGTTGTTATTGCCGGATCGAAAAAAGAACGGGTCGCTTTGATTGATTCTTCTGGAAAAGCGGATGTTTATATTACTTCTTATGCCGGGCTGCGTCAGGATCAGGAAAATTATCAACAACTTGAGCTGAGTTGTCTGGTTTTAGATGAAGCTCAGATGGTTAAAAACGGTACCACGAAGACGGCCAGAGCAGTCAAGGAATTGAAAACAGAGCAGCGATTTGCTTTGAGCGGAACTCCGATAGAGAATAATTTGGAAGAATTGTGGTCGTTATTTCAAATGCTGATGCCCGGTTTTTTTCCGGCCCGGCAACAGTTTAAAAAAATGAGTGTTCCTGAGATAGCACAAATGATCCAGCCGTTTGTTCTTAGAAGAGAGAAAAAAGAAGTTCTAAAAGATCTGCCCGAAAAAATCGAGACCAATTTATATAGTTCGCTGACTCAGGAACAAAAGAAAGTTTATTTGGGCTATTTAAAACAAATGCAAAAAGATGTCGGCGGAATGGATCATGATCATTTCAGAAAAAATCGAATCAGTATCTTGGCTGGATTGACGCGCCTGCGGCAAATTTGCTGCGATCCCAACCTTTTTCTGGAAGATTATACAGGGGAGTCAGGCAAATTATTACAAGTAAAAGAATTATTAGTCACAGCTAAGGAAAATCACCGGCGAGTGCTTTTATTTTCTCAGTTCACCAGTATGCTCTCTAAGATTGAAGAAGAACTGGACGCTCTCGATATTTCAACTTATTATTTACGAGGCAGCACAAAACCAAAAGATCGGATCGATATGGTTGAAGCCTTCAATGCGGGAGAAAAAGATGTTTTTTTGATTTCTTTAAAAGCAGGCGGGACTGGGTTGAACTTGACTGGTGCCGACACAGTGATCTTATATGATTTATGGTGGAATCCGGCCGTTGAAGAGCAGGCAGCCGGCCGTGCCCATCGTATTGGACAAAAAAAGGTGGTCGAAGTTTGGCGTTTGATCGCCGAGGGAACGATCGAGGAAAAAATTTATGCTTTACAACAGGAAAAAAAGGATTTGTTCAAAAATGTGATGCACGCAGATGATATGCGTCAATTATCTCAATTAACAGAAGAAGATATTCGCGAGATTCTAAGTCTTGGTTTGGAATAATTGAATGTTGAAAAGCATTATCTAAGAAGAAGGCGGATGCGACAGAACTCACAGAGTTTTGTCGCATTCGCCTTCTGATATTTGCAATAGAGAGCGAACTTTTTCCAATGTTCCCTTAAAACTGCGCTGTTCATAAAATTTGATTTTTTTAGATTCTTTTATGGCACTTCGCTGGCGGTGGTTGAGCCAAAGCACCTGCCAGCCGGCATGATTTGCACCGATCACGTCATTTTCATAGCTGTCACCAATATATAGACAATTTTCGGGTGGAATTCTTAACTTGGAACGGGCTAAATCAAAAATTTGCCGTTGCGGTTTTTCAAAGCCGCAGCTTTCCGAGATGAAAATAGATTCTGGCGAGATCCATTGAGTTACTCCCAATTGAAAAATTTTCTTTTTTTGATGAGTAGTCGGCCCATTTGTAATAATTTCTAAGGGGATTTTTTGTTTTGCCAAAAAATCTAAAACGAGTTTCATTTCAGGCTGTAAAGAAATCTTCTGCAGCTTTTGATCATAGATTGTTTGAAATGCTAGCGCTTCTTCTGCTTCTATGTGTTTTACATGGAGCTCCTTTAAAGTTTCGCGAATACGATAAATGCGCATTCGTTCAAGCGACCATTGCCCACTGGAGCATAGTGAAAAAACGGCATCACTATGAAACCTGAATCTGGTATAAACCTCCGTTTGATCTATCAGGGAGGGTAATTTATCAGCAAAAACATCCAAAAGTGCCCCAATAAAGGGAACTTTTTGGTCATAAAGGGTATCATCTACATCAAAGATAACGGCTTGAATCATAAATAAAACATCCTTCCATAGTTGCTTGAAACGTAAATAAATTCCGCTTTTTGTGATCCAGCTTCATGAGGCAGACCTTTTCGGCCATAGCGCAAGAAAA
>JAATEZ010000127.1 GCA_015655485.1 Lactobacillales bacterium
ATATCTTTAGTATATAAAGCAATCTTATGCTTTTCTTCATTCAAATGGACGATGTAAGTTTCATCTAAGTTATAATCTGCCATAATTAATCTTTTCTCCTGACCGTTATGCTGATGTCATTTTTTTGTGGATCTTTTTCCCAATAAACCGAGCCAAAAAGTTGAATAAAAGGACGGCTATGATCAAAACGGCCGAAGCTCCAGCGGATACCTGAGCACCGTCTGGTGTATTTCCTTCACTATTCACTTTCCAGATGTGGACTGCCAGTGTTTCTGCCTGACGGAAAATATTTAATGGACTCGAAATACTCAATGGATTCCAATTGGTAAAATCCAGTGCCGGCGCACTTTGACCAGCTGTATAAATCAAAGCAGCCGCCTCTCCAAAAATCCTGCCCGCTCCTAAAATGACTCCAGTCAGGATCCCCGGCAATGCCTCAGGAACAATCACTTTTTTTACTGTTTCCCAACGAGAAAGGCCTAAAGCTAAACCTGCTTCGCGCTGGATATGCGGAACAGCCCGCAGCGATTCCTCAACATTTCTGGTTAATAATGGCAGATTGAAAAAAGTCAATGCCAAAGCCCCGGAAATGATGGAAAAACCCAGTCCTGCCTGGATGACAAAAATCAAAAACCCAAACAAACCGACTACTACGGATGGCAACGAACTTAAAATTTCAATAGAAGTTCGAATCAAATCTGTCAACAGTCCCTTTTTAGCATACTCAGAAAGATAGATTCCCGCACCAAGAGATATTGGAATACTGATAATCATCGTTATAAAAAGAAGGTAAAACGAATTGAACAATTGGATCCCGATCCCGCCGCCGGATTGATAAGTTTTTGATGGACGGGTCAAAAAATTCCATGAGATATGAGGAACACCGCGAACCAGGATGTAGCCAAGCAAGCTGGCCAAAATCAAAACAATGATGCCGGAGATACCATACAGAACTCCTGTAGCTACTTTATCTGCCTTCTTTGCATCCATTACTTGATGGCTCCTTTCTTCCCAATCAACCGGATAACGATATTAAAGAATAAAGACATCGCTAAAAGAATAAGCGCCAACGACCACAACACATTATTTTCTAAGGTGCCCATAATCGTGTTCCCGATCCCCATTGTCAAAATACTCGTCAAAGTTGAAGCCGGCGTAATAAGGTTTTGCGGCATTAAAGCAGCATTTCCGATAACCATCTGGATAGCTAAAGCTTCACCAAAAGCCCGCGCCATGCCAAATACGATCGCCGTCAGGATCCCTGGTGTCGCAGCACGCAAAACTACCTTATAAATCGTTTGCCACCTCGTCGCACCTAATGCTAGTGAAGCCTCGCGATAATACCTGGGGACACTATTTAAAGAATCAACTGTCATGCTTGTTACTGTAGGCAAAATCATTACAAACAAAACAAATGTACCCGCTAAAATACCAAAACCGCTGCCGCCAAAAACATTTCTGACTGCCGGAACGACTACGGAAAGACCAATAAAACCATAGACAACAGAGGGGATCCCAACCAAAAATTCAATGACCGGCTGTAAAATTTTGGATCCTAAGCTAGGAGAAATTTCTGTCATAAAAACAGCGGCTCCAACTGCAAAAGGTGTGGCAATGATCGCTGACAATAAGGTCACCACAAATGAACCAGTGATCATCGGCAGAGCCCCTACTTGAGGTTTTCCATCCGCTCCAACAGTGCCGGGGCTCCAAACTGTTCCAAATAAGAAATCAAAAACATTTACTCCATCTTTAAAAAATGTGGCGAGTCCTTTACTGGCAACAAAATAAAAAATAGCAAGAACCACAAAAACAATAAATGAAATACAAAGAAGGCTGATGGCTTTTCCTCTTTGTTCTAATTTTGTTTTTTTTGACTTTCTTAATAACTCACTTCGAATATCTTCCAACCCAAATTCCTCCCATAAGTTCCTCACAATATCACTATTCTCTTATTTGCTAGTATAATTGAGAACTATATGCTTCCCTTTAATAAATTGTAAATTTACCATTAAGTTTGTAATTTTTTTGTAAAGATCCTGATCATCAGTTGACGATATCCCCGGCAGCATCTCTCTCTACTTGCATCTTGGAGATAGCGATATAACCAAGTTTAGTGATCATTTCCGACTGGATCTCGTCTGAAAGAACATAGTCGATAAAGTCTTTCGTTAAACCCTTCGCTTTGCCTTTAGTATACATAT
>JAATEZ010000344.1 GCA_015655485.1 Lactobacillales bacterium
ATTTGGTTTTATTTTGTTGGGAAAAATAATTTAGTTTCAAAGCAAAAAATATTTTTAGAACTTTACAACCATTGACAAATCAGGGTAAAAGATATCGAGAGAAGGTTAACCGGTTATCCAAACTGATCTGTGAGCTTTATAATTTTACTAATAATATTTTATTCATATCCTCACAGTAGTAAAAGAAATATTTTTTTATCAAAACACATAGCATATTTAGTATTTTATTCGGAAAAAATATAGAAAAAAATAAATCCGAATTATGCACACACTGAAAATAGGACCAGTTTTTCTATTCTAGAGTGATGCGCGGATTATTATTTTATTTGGTATTTCAATTACCGTTGGTTCAAGTGATTTTATCTCACCTTTTATTTTGCCAATCAACCTTTCCGCTGCTGCTTTCCCAATTGAATAAGAATCTTGTCTAATACACGTCATCCCAGAACCTAAAAATCTCATCCAATCCAAGTCTTCATAGGTCCCAACTCCGTAATCTTTGGGAAACTCATACTCCAGATCCATAATCGTCTCCATAAAAATCTGAGGTGTTGGACCATTAACTGTAAAGAAGCCAATTTTTTTATTTGAATTTTTTAATATCTTTGAAATACGATTTTTTAAGTCTTCCTTCTCACTGACTTCAATTAGATAGTCATCTTTCTTTAAATTTAAAGCTTTTTTGAATCCTTTATATCGCTGTTCACGAGTTGAAATTCCTTTGATTGGAAAAGACAAAAAATATATTTCTTCATATTTTTTGTCTTTCATCATTGTAATAAATTCGAAAGTAGATTGTAAATTGTCTGAAATCACCGTATCAATATTCATGTCCTTTGATTGACGGTCTACCATGACGGTAGTGGTGTTGCTGAGCATTTTTATAATAGGATTATCCGCCGACACTGAGTCCAGAATTATCCCAGAAACATACTGCTCTTTGAGCCTGTTAATGTTCTCCATTTCCATAATTAAATCATTATCCGAATTTGTAAACGTCACAGAATATCCCTCGTCTCGACACGCATCATTAATTCCCTTCATGACTGTCGCGATAAAAGGATTGGTAATATCAGCAATCACAACCCCAATAGTTTTATAATCATTAGTTGCCAGCCCCTTTGCGACCGCACTCGGCTTATAGTTCGTTAATGCAATAACTTCTTTTATTGTCTGTTTAGTTTTATCTGACATTCTAGCGTAATTGCCGTTAATGTAATGGGATATTGTTGTTGTCGATACACCAACCAAATTTGCAATGTCTTTTATAGTAACTTTTTTTGCCAATTGACCGTCCTCTTTTCTTTATATCAAAAAACCTAAATACCTTATACTATAGAATTTCTAGTGAATAGATCTCGATTTTATAATAAACTTTAGAACTTATATTCTCACCTATTTGATGTATACAAAAAGAACTCGCCTTATCTTATGGCTTCAGCCGACTAAAACTTTCCTAAAGGATACTTCTAATATCGGCTATGCAAAAAAACTTTTTATTCAGCTCTGATTTCTTCAATAATGTCAAAATTATATAAATTAAATGATTTTATCTATTTATTATTTGTATTATTTTTCCTGTCTGGATATTGAAGATAATCCTATTCGCAAGACCTGATCTTGTTACTGTTTCCATTATACCATCTTCTAAAAACACCTTGTAGCAACAAATATCTTTTATTCTATTCCTACTTCTAATCATTCACTCCTAGGAGTATCAGTTGCTTTATTCAGTATGATTCAAAGCATCTCGCCTCTCTTCGATTTATAGGGTGCTTCACATAATACAAAAAGGATGTTATTTTAGTCCCACTCAATAAAAAATATTAAATTCGATTATTCGAGAAATCAGTTTCATTTTTCATCTTTTTTTCATGGCTCCATTCACACTGACTCGACGTTTTCATCATAAACTTTTCGAGGGCATAAACTTGTGATATATCTTTTATAATTTATTGAGTACGATTTTCATTACTAGATAGTTGCCGCTTGATGCAGTTTCTATAATTATAATACATAATAATTCATTTGAGTTTTGATTATGATGGTCATTTCTCATTTTTTTTTAAAAATTTTTTCTTATTTTCTTCTAAACTCGTTGCTAGGGCAAATCTGAAAGAAAAATTTCATGACACTCTTCCTTTAGGTGTATACAAAAAAGAGCTTTCTTATGTTATTGCAAAGTTGCTAAACAATCACAATAATAAAAAGAATACTCTTACATGAAGACTTTACAGAAAAAATCATTACAATTTTTTCTGGATCAATTGTTGTTTATTTAATTCTTTCTCCATTTTGAGTTTGATAGAACATGCCTTTCCCCCTCAAAAAATTGGTTAAAACAAAGAATCATGTGGTCCGGTACGCGTCAAAACAAGTTCGCAAACTGATTCATTTATTCTATAGATTAAAAGCCAATCAGCTTGAATATGACATTCTCTGAAACTTTTCCATTTACCTCTTAGAACGTGATCTCTGTATTTTCTCGCTAAAGTTTCTTTATCATTATTGACAATTAAAGTGACGACTATCTGATATTTTGATAAATTGTAATTTTTTTTGATCAGTCGTTTTAAGTCCCGTTCAAAGCTTGTTTTCTTGCTATTACACTTTCAATTGGTTCTTTGCTTGGTTGAAAGGGCAGGCGCTGCTCTCTGACACTTTGTGACAAAAATATAGTTACAGCTGTTGTCATATCAAACCCAAGATCATTAAATAATTTATTGGCTTCGTCTTTAAGATCATCATTAATACGTACATTTACTCTAGCCATAAATATCATCCTTTCAAATTTCTATCAATAGAATACCATATTTTTATCCCGATATAAGCCCTTTGGGATAAATTCCGTTTTTTCTGACTTTTACCGGCCATATAATTATTTGTATATTCTCTTGAACATTGTAGACAAAAATAAAAAAATTTCTTCTCTGTATTCTACTTCATGAGGTTGCATCAAAAATGTTCCGAAGACGTTGCTTTTGATCCACCGTTTATTCGTAGTTAAATCTCTTCAACTAATTGCCCATTTTTTTGTCAGTCAGGGCAGTTTTCATAAAAATTTAAAAGACGTTTAAACCATTTTTTCGCAACGGTTAAGCATTGATTCGGCGGGCTTCCCTTTTTAATAAATGTCTGTTTATTCTTCGTCTATCTTCAGAATAATAAAGATAATATGAAAATTATATTTATTCATTTTAACCTCCATCTCGACTCGCTCCGCTCTTCGAGTCAAATAGTAATGAAAACGGACGCGGATTTCCGTTTATAATCGTTTATAATATAGATAGGAGAGGCACACTACAAAGCACGGTGAGGTGAGTTGCAGGAAACTCCAATTGTTTGAACCAGTATTTTAACCTGTGTAAGGCTTGGGCTTACAAGCACAAATGAGTGGAATATAAAATCCGTACACTAACCATTGTTTTAACAAATCCTGTTAAATGCTGCCCCGGTCAGTCACTGCCTCTCCGCTACTTTATAGAAAGGGGCGAAGAATCATGAAAGTCGTCTATCCCGTATGTTGCGGTATTGATGTGCACAAGAGCTTTTTAATAGCTACCATCATTACCACAAAAGCTGGCGAGTTGACGCCGCATTATCAGAAGAAACGATTTTCAACGTTTAACAACCACATCCTGGCATTGAAAGACTGGTTGTTAGAAGGCAAGTGCTACGATGTTTGTATGGAAAGTACCGGCAAGTATTGGGTCCCTGTTTCCAATTTGCTTGAAGACGTGATCCATGTTACGATCGCGAACCCCAAATGGGTTCGTGCAGTAAAAGGAAACAAAGATGATAAAAAAGATTCCCAATGGATTGCCGAATTTTTCCGTATAGGTTTGGTAAGAGACAGTTTTATTCCAGCGAAAGATCTTCGTGTCTTACGTGAGTTTACACGTTACCGTACTCGCTTAGTCAGTCACCGATCCAGTGAAAAGAACCGACTCCAAAATGCCTTTACCGTAGGTAATGTCGCCATGGACTCTGTGGTTTCTGACATGTTTGGTGTCAGTTCAAAAAAAGTCCGTGATTATTTGATTTCTACAAAAGATTTCGACCCAAACCATGTCATCTCTTTACTTCATGGAAGAATGAAACCTAAGGGACAAGAGCTGATCGAATCCATCGAAGGCTATCGTTTCACAGAGGAACAAATCCTTCGTATGCAGATTATCGAGGAACACAAAACTTATCTCGATCACTCCATTGGATTTATTGATCATCTGCTGTATCAGATGATTGAACCTTATGAATCAGCTATTCAGTTGCTAAAAACGATTCCGGGAGTTCGTCGTCAATCTGCGATTCAGATCATTTCTGAAATTGGTGTTGATAAGACGCAGTTCTCAGATTCTAAGAGA
>JAATEZ010000476.1 GCA_015655485.1 Lactobacillales bacterium
TAAATTCTTTTGGGTTTAATTGGCAGTTATCTTCCAGACAGTCGTTTCAAACACCAGAAGTGGTAATGGTTTACAGCCAGTCAGGTTTGGGCGGAATGTCCAGAAGTTACCATGATCTTTATCGGCAGCGTTTGACCAGGGGCGTCCATCAATATGAAGAACGGCCGATTTTAGTCAATAACTGGGAAGCGACTTACTTTGATTTTGATGATGAAAAAATAAGAAATATTGCGGATGAAGCAGATCACTTAGGTATTGAGTTGTTTGTTTTAGATGACGGCTGGTTTGGCAACAGAGAAAATGACTTGACTTCACTTGGAGACTGGACGGAAAACACTGGCAAGTTAAAAACTGGATTAAAGCAAATCGCGGATCAGATCCATCAGAAAAATTTGAAATTTGGGCTGTGGTTTGAGCCGGAGATGATTTCAAAACAGAGCCAATTATTTGAAAACCATCCTGATTGGGCTTTGCAGATTCCTGGCAGAGGGCTTTCCAAGGGGCGTGATCAGTATGTTTTAGATTTTAGTAGGCAAGAGGTCAGAGATAATATCTATCGGCAAATGACGGCGATTTTAAAGAGAGTGCCTATTGATTACGTGAAATGGGATATGAATCGCAACATGACCGAGGTCTACTCTAATCTTTTGAATGCTGATCAACAAGGAGAGGTGATGCATCGGTATATTCTGGGACTGTATGAGTTTTTAGAAAGAATCGTTCAGGAATTTCCAAATATTTTATTTGAGAGCTGTTCTGGCGGCGGTGGAAGATTCGATCCAGGATTTCTCTACTATATGCCGCAGACGTGGACTAGTGACAACACGGATGCTGTCGCTAGATTAAAAATCCAGTATGGAACGAGTCTCGTTTATCCGATCAGCTCAATGGGATCACATGTTTCAACTGTGCCTAATCATCAAACTGGACGAATCACAAATTTTGATATTCGCGGAGCAGTAGCCATGTCGGGAGTGTTTGGTTATGAGCTGGACCTGGAAGAATTGACCAGAATAGAAAAACAAAAAGTGAAAGAGCAAATAATTTTTTATAAAGAACATCGTGCTCTGATCCAATATGGGGACTTTTATCGTTTGCTCAGTCCGTTTGAAGGCAATGAAACGGCATGGATGTTTGTAGCGAAAGATCAAAGTGAGGCGCTGGTTTTTTATTTCCAAACATTAGGGGAAGCTTCTCCTGATTTAAAAATATTAAAATTGGACGGATTGAACGAGAACACGGAATATCAAATAAATGGGGGGGCACAAAAATACGGTGGCGATGAGTTAATGAATATGGGCTGCTATGTCAATGTTGAGATCAAGGGAGATTTTCAAAGCCGTGTTTTTTATTTGCAGGAGTTTAAAAAAGAGCAAACAGGAGGAATAAAAAAATGAAAGTACTAAAAAAAATGACAAAATTTGCTATGGTGTTTGGGTTGCTGGCTGTCTTAGGCGCATGCGGAAAAAGTGATTCAGCGGCAACAGGCAAAACTGAAATCGAGGTTTTTTCACAAAAAGTTGAAATGAAATCCACTTTGCAAGACATTATTGATGATTTTGAAAAGAAAAATCCTAAAATTGATATTAAATTAACCAGTGTCAGCGATGCGGGAACCGTATTAAAAACTAGAATCGCTGGCGGAGATGTGCCGGATGTGATCAATATATTCCCGCAAAATGCCGATTTCAAGGGCTGGGCTGCAGATGGAAAATTTTTAGATTTGACTGGTTCTGATTTTCTCAGCCATTTAAAAGATGGAGCTGCAGAAAATTATGCGATCGACAACAAGATTTATTCTTTGCCATTAAATGCTAATGAATGGGGCTTCTTCTATAATAAGACAGCATTTAAAAAATTGGGACTTAAAGTACCAACGACTTGGGCTGAATTTGAGACATTGGTAGCTGCAATAAAAGCACAAGGAAAAACACCATTTGCTGCATCATTGACAACCGACGATTCGTGGTCTCTGAACGGATATCATCAATTAGCCTGGGCTACTGTGACTGGAGGCTTCGATGAGGCAGAGAAAGCATTGATTGGCAGTGGAACGGATGGGATCAAAGAAGGAGACGCGAATTTTGAACAGGTAGCCAAAGAGTTGAGTCTGGTGAGCGGAAATGCGCAAAAAAATGCCAATGGGGCTTCATATAGTGATGCTGTAGCGGCTTTTGCATCAGGCGACGCCTTGATTTTACCGCAAGGAACTTGGGCGCTGCCGGTGATCAAAGAACAGGACCCGGACTTTGATATAGGAACATTCGCTTACCCGGGCGTGGAAGAAGGACAAGAAATGACGATTGGAGCAGCTGATTTAGCATTTTCTGTAAGTGCCAGCGCTTCTAAAGCAAAACAAACTGCAGCGAAAAAGTTTTTAGCTTATTTAACTCAATCAGAAGTTATGCAAAAATACTATGATGTGGATGGTTCGCCGACTTCGGTCAAAGGTGTAAAAACTGAAGGAAAATTCCCGGAAACAGAAACACTGGCCAAATTAGCATTTACCGACAAACATCTTGTTTGGCTGCAGTCAGAGTGGACTTCTGAAGAAGATTTCTGGCATATGACAGTAGATTATATCAATAGCAAAGACAAGACAGAATTAGCTAAAGATTTGAATAGTTTTTTTAACACAATGAAGTAATAACTGAAAAAGGGGGATAAAGTACCATGAAGGAAAAGGGCTTTATCA
>JAATEZ010000411.1 GCA_015655485.1 Lactobacillales bacterium
AAAGGCAATACTTAGGATCTGAGCAATAAATAAATCCGTTCCACCAAATATCAATCCGGTCTTTCCATTCACAGACGGATCAGCAAAAATACCTGTAACGATCCCGCCAAAGATTCCGCCAACGCCATGACAGCCAAAAGCATCTAAAGCATCATCCAAACCAAGTTTGCGTTTTAAAACGGAGATAAAATAGTAACAGCAAGGACTTACCAATGCGCCTATTATTATGGAGCTCCAAAGCGGAACGAATCCAGCTCCGGGAGTGATCGCTACTAAGCCAACGACCGCTCCAGTACATGCCCCCACAATAGTCGGTTTCCCCGTTGTGATCTTTTCGATCAACATCCACGACAACATTGCGGCCGCCGCTGATGTATTTGTCGTTAATAATGCGTGAACGGCTAAACCATTTGCTCCGCCCGCACTGCCGGCATTAAATCCAAACCAGCCAAACCATAATAATCCCATTCCTAAAACAACAAACGGAACATTATGGGGACGGTACTCAAGTTTATTATACTCGCGCCGTTTGCCTAAAACAATGGCTAAAACCAATCCGGAAACACCCGAACTAATGTGTACTACATTTCCTCCGGCGAAATCGATCGATCCGATTGAATCAAGAAATCCTCCGCCCCAAACCATATGAGCTAAAGGCGCATAAACTAGTAGTACCCACACTCCAATAAAAATGAAAATAGCTGAAAACCGCATTCTGCCGGCGACTGAACCAGTTAAAATGGCCGTTGTTATCAAAGCAAACATCATCTGAAAAGCGGCTGTTAATCCTTCTGGTATAGTATCTCCTTTGGAGGCATAACTAAATGAATCGACACCTTTTAAAAATATTTTATCCAAATTCCCAATAAATTGTCCGTCGCCGCTAAATGAAAGCGGATAGCCAAGCGCCACCCAGAGAATAGCGACCAGACCCAGAGTAAAAACGGACATCATCATCGTATTCAAAATATTCTTTCTTCTTGATAAACCTCCATAAAAAAATGCTAAACCCGGAGTCATTAAAAAAACTAATGCCGTACAAATAATAATAAATGCAATATTCCCTGTATCCATACTAACAACATCCTTTCTAACTTTATCAAACCAAATATTTTTTAATATGTTATGTATTCTAACATAGTTAAATGATATTATCTACATTTTTTTGTTGGAATTTTCTAAATAATTTTCACTAATTATTTTTTTGTGTTATTTTTTATAACAATAACCGGCTTATAAAGAATGAATATTCCGATAATTCAGATAGAACACACACCATTCTGCAGTAAAATAAATGTTATTAAAAAAAAAGCCCGCATTCCTTTTCAAACACTCTCACTTAGAAAAGTGAAACGGTTCAAAGCAATGAAAACTTTATTTTTGATCAATTCTTATTAACATCTATATGGTAAGCCTTATATACTTCCTGTTTTCTAAGTTCTCTAAGTCTAGCCACCTGCTTGATCGCCTCTTTAACCGTCAAATCATTATTTTCGATCATCTCATTTACATGTTCTTCTAACGTAAGGCCGCGCCACTTTTCTTCTTCAAGTTTTCGACCGGCTTGAAAAGTCAACCCCTCCACTAAAATACAACATTCTCCTTTTACTGAATGCAGCGTTAGATAATCTAAAATCTCACTGGCAGTGCCTCTGAAATACTCTTCATATATTTTGCTGATTTCTCTGGATAAAACTAATTTCCGTTCTCCAGAAAAAACTTCAATGATATCACTGATCGTAGAAACTAAGCGATGAGGGGATTAGTAAAAAATCAAAGTATCTTCTCTGACTTTTAATAAATCCAATACAGCGATCCTGTCATTTTTTTTCCTTGGCAGAAAACCATAAAAAGAAAAATGATCTGAAGGCAGTCCTGAAGCAATAAGTGCAGTCAATCCCGCGGTAGCACCAGGCAAAGCGATCACAGCGATCTCATGAAGCAGACAACTTGCCACCAGCTCTTGGCCAGGATCGCTGATTGACGGCATTCCTGCATCACTGACTTGGGCAATATTCTCTCCAGCAACCAATTTAGCAAGTAATTGCGGCACTCTTTCTGCATAATTATGCTGATGAAAACTGATCTGCGGAGTTTCAATTTTAAAATGATTCAACAATTTTTGAGTGGTTCGCGTATCCTCGCTGGCGATCAATTGGACCTCAGACAACAATCTTACCGCTCTATAAGTCATATCCTCTAAATTTCCAATTGGTGTTGGAACTAAATACAATTGACCATAATTTCCATTTTGCTTATAACTTTTTTGCTGTTTCATAAAATTCTCCTCATAAAAATAGTTTCCAAAGTTTCAGCGGCGCTGAATTTTTTTATTTTTTCAAAAAAAAAA
>JAATEZ010000459.1 GCA_015655485.1 Lactobacillales bacterium
ACAGAAAAAATTCAAAATCCGATTTTACGCGGGTTTAATCCGGATGCCAGTGTAGTAAAAGTGGGAACAGATTATTATTTGAGTACATCGACTTTTGAATGGATGTCCGGAGTAGAAATTTATCATTCTAAAGATCTAGTGAATTGGCAGCTGATGGCGGAACCTTTAAAACATGAAAATCAGACTAGCCTGATTGGAAATTATAATTCTGGCAGTATTTGGTCCCCGCATCTCAGTTATGCCGAGGGTCGTTTTTGGTTATTGATCACTGATGTAAAGACCGGGACGGCTTTTAAAGATACACTAAATTATGTGCTTTCAACTGATCAAATCGACGGGGATTGGGGAAAGCCGGTATTTGTGACTGCAAGTGGATTTGATCCCGCTCTTTTTCATGATGATAACGGCCGGCACTATCTCATAAACATGCTCTTTGATCATCGTCTGGAAAAACCGAATTTTACAGGATTGGTCATCCAAGAGTTCGATATAGAAAAAAGGCAATTGGTCGGCAGACGCAGCCATTTTTATAAAGGAACGAATCTAGGTGTTTGTGAAGGCCCGCAAATGTTGAAAAGAAACGGATGGTATTATTTGCTTTGTGCGGCAGGCGGCACTGGCTACAGTCATGCGGCGACAGTCAGCCGCAGCAAAAATTTGCTTGGTCCCTACGAAACTTCTCCTTATCATCCGTTTTTAACGACGAAAACAGATCCTGGGAATCCGTTGCAAAAAAGCGGGCATGCCTCATTTGTAAAGGTATCTGAAAATGAATGGTATATTGTCCATATTTGCGCAAGGCCATTAACACAACGAGGTCGTTGCCCTCTTGGACGTGAAACTTCACTGCAAAAGATCAGCTGGATCAATGAGTGGCCCTGTTTGACAAATGGAACCAGCTACCCTGATCTGGAAATTCCGGTTCCGAGTATTGCAAAAAATATTGTCCAAAAAACAGATTTCAGCACAACTTGCGATTTTTCTGAGAAGGAATTACCAAATTATTTTAAAACATTGCGCCAGCCGCTGAATGAAAAAATTTCATTAACGGAACGATCTGGCCGTTTGCGTCTTTATGGAGAACAAAGTCTGACTAGTTTGCATCGGCAAACTTTGGTAGCTCGGCGCTGGCAGCATTTCTCTTTTCGAGTGGAAACGGAAATGGAATTTGAACCAAAAAGTTTTCAACAATTGGCAGGACTGGTATTATTTTATGATACCGATAATTGGCACTATTTACAGGTCTCGTATGATGAAGAATCAAACGAAAAAACGATTCAACTAGAAACGGATTCTATTAATACCTTTAGTTACCGCTCTAAACGACTTGTGATCGAGGGAAATAAACCAATCAAGTTAGCTGCAGAAGTGAATCTGGATCAGGCGCAATTTTATTTTTCTTTAAATGACAATTGGCAAAAAATAGGCGAGATCGTTGAGGCGGATCATTTGAGTGATGATTACATTAAAGCTAAAGGCAAATTAGCTTTTACAGGTGCTATGGCAGGCATTTGCGCTCAAGATATGGATGACCATAGTTCGTATGCGGATTTCAACTACTTTAACTATCAAGAAAAACATTGAATGGAAGAGTGACTCAGCCGCTCTTTTTTTTTACCGTTAGAAACCACTCATCTTTTATTTTCAATTTTATTTCAATTTGCAGTGATTTGCTCGTATACTAAAATAAGGAGCTATTTGTTATAATGGCTGTAATATAGAAAATGAGTTAAAATCAAATGGAAGTTTGGGAAAAGTTAAGAAGAACCAAGATGTGTTTGACTCAAGACCACGTAGCAGAGAAGTTAGCTGTGACGCACCAGATGATTTCAAATTGGGAAGATAGCAGAAGTTATCTCTGATACGGAGAGGACTCTTCGTTTGTCAGAAATCTATGAGTTGTCATTGGATGAACTGCTGAGGGGTGATTTGAAAATGATTCATCAACTCAAGAAAAAAACTGAAGAAAAGGGATATTTGAAAAGTTTTGGGCTTTTGTAGCTGCTTTTGGTCAAAGTGGGGAAGAACTTTTTCTATATTTCTTTCATAGGAAAAAGTCCTTTTAAAATATAACGGGAAAAGATCGGGATAAAGTTAAAAAACCAAGGGAAAGATTTATGCGCTAATGCTGATTGACGTGGTTTGTCTGGTTTTCTTTCTCTTATCCATGATAGAAAGTATTTAATAGCGTTTTTTATGGTGTGGGCTTATTAGTAAATCAAATGGGAACCTTATTTTTGCAGACTCTCTTATTTAGGATCATTCCTTATACTTGAAGAATTATTACGAGGGAAAAGGAGCCTGTCTGTGAAGAAATCAGGATACTGTTCCTTGTTAATAAGCTGAGAAAAATGAAGAAGGCAGAAACTGATTCTGATCTTCTTCATTTTTTATTTTCCCAATTCTGACACGCCTCGCTCGGCTTTTCTTGATCCGGCTTCGTGAGGCAGACCTTTTCGGCAATAGGTCAAGAAAAGATCTGCGAAGTTGTCCTCGCTGAACTTTTTTCGTTTCCTATTGCTCAAGGTCAAATAGACCTCACTCAACTTTTCTTGATATTGCGATCGAATTTGTAGGTTAGAAAAATAGCGCGGATCAATAGATCGATCCCAATGGCGATCCAGATTCCGGCAATGTCCATATGCAGTTGGATGCTTAATAGATAAACTCCGATGATACGAATCCCCCACATCCCGATGGCGGTACTGTAGAGCGGTGATTTGGTGTCTCCCATTCCTTGCAGCGCGCCGGTAAGGATCAAGCTGACAGCTAAGAAAGGTTGGATAAAGGCATCGATTCGAAGGGCGGTAACGATTTTTCCGATAGCGGCCGCATCAGTTGTGAACCAGCGGGCGAAAAGAGGAGCGCCAAAAAACAGAAAGATACCCAATAATGACATAAATAAAATTCCTATTTTAGCAGATAAAAAACCATATTCCTTCGCTGCTTTTTTATTTTCTGCCCCAATACTGTTTCCTACTAGAGTAGCCGCCGCTATTGCCAACCCATAACCGGGCATATAGGTAAAACTTTCGATATTGCCGGCGATGGAATGCGCAGCGTAGGTCTTTACACCAATAGAGACAATCAAACCAAAATAGACGACCTGTCCAAGTCTCATGATCAATCTTTCAATGGCGGCTGGTAGGGAAAGATTGATCAAATCTTTATAAGATGATTTTTTAAAAATCGCTTTGATTGGAAAGGCCAATGCGGATTTTTGGATTTTTCTAAACAAAAGACCGGTTCCTAATGCTCTTGAAAGGACAGTTCCGATGGCTGTTCCGACGACACCTAATGCAGGGAAAGGTCCCAGACCAAAAATCAAAATAAAATCCAAGACGATATTTACGAGGTTGACGACCACACTGACCTCCATAGGACTTTTTGTATCCCCCGCTGCTCTGAGAATACTTCCGAAGATAGTCATCAATGCAATGAAGACGGAACTTCCTCCCACAATATAAAAAAACTGAGTCGATAATTTCATTACTTCTTGATTGGCTCCCATCGCACTTAATAAATATTTGCCGAAAAGGAAAGTCATTAAACTGAAAATCAGCCCCGTTATGATCGCAAGAGCAGTGGAACGAACAGCAATTTCTGTCGCTTCATTTGTTGCGCTTTTTCCAAGATATCGGGCAATAAGTGAGGAAGTTCCTACACTAAGCGCAATAAAAACAGCTAAATAGACGGCGAGTATAGTATTGGCTACACCAACTGCTGTTACCGCCAATAATCCGATCTTTGCGACTAATAAGGTATCAATAAAACCAACGGAGGTTTGTAAAACATTTTCAATGGTCGCAGGAATGGCCAATGCTAATATTTTTTTCGTATGCAGATTGCCGGTCAATCCTATCACATCCATTCTGAAAAAAATGAGAACAAGTCTAAGGCGGTGTTTATCAAGCAAATAAAAATGAAGGTCGAAATACCATTTTTATTTTAGAGCATTATTAACCGTAAAAAATGATGTAATGATGTTATAAAAAAGTATATCATGATTCTTGATAATTGTTAGAAGGTATTTTTAAGCAGCATTAGTAGTGAAAAAAACGAGAAATTATTCGAGTTTTGGTATAATTATTTTTGAGAGATACATAATTCAGATGATCAAGAAGGAATTGGGAGATTTGGATGAAATTTTTCTCGTGAAAAAGTAAATCGAAACAGGTTTGATATAAGTAGAAAAGCAATGAAGAATCGAGTTTTTTTAGTTGTTGTGTCAGTTTTTAAAAGTTTGAGTAACGTTTTTTTCAGTTAATAAAAGAGGTATTTTTATCCGCTCTAATAATGAATCTAAAAAAGTACTTTTATTAGCGAAAACTGTGCTACACTTAGCAATAAACAAATAGTAGGAGAGGAAATCAACGCGCTTATGAATACCAAACATCTAGAGTATTTTGTTTGTGTAGCTAAACATTTGAATTTTACTAAAGCGGCCAAGGAAATGCATATTGCTCAGACAGCTATGAGTCAGCAGATCCAAACCTTAGAAAAGCAGCTGGGTTTTTCATTATTCATTCGAAATAATCGTAAAGTAGAATTGACGGAAGCGGGAAATAAATTTTTACTTGAAGTACAGGTCATTTTAGAACGGCTGAATGCGGCCGTATCCATGGGCCGTGAAATTTCTGAGGGTCGTAAGGGGAAAATCCGTATTGGTTACAACGGATTATATGAAAAAACGCTTCTAGGCCGATTGTTAAAAATTTTTCATCATTCCTATCCCGGGATCTCATTCAGTTTGAAACAAAATAATTATCATCAGCTGGTTCAAGAACTAGAAGATGAATTAGTAGATTTGATTTTTTGCTTTCCTTATGAGGTCGATGCCCTGCCTAATTTAGAAAAAAAAGTGATTCTTCAGGATAAAATTTGTGTTTTAGCGTCAAAAGAAAAGAAAATAGTCCAAAAAGAAGCCGTTTATCTCAGAGATTTGGCGGATGAAAATTTCTTATTGATTGATGAAACAGAAGCTCCCTATACCTATCAGCGCATGAGAGAAAATTGTTTGAACTCTGGATTTATTCCGGCGACCACGCAAATGATTCATCATTATGAATCACTGATCGTTATGGTAGAAGCAAACCTTGGGATTGGTTTAGTGCCCAAAACACTTTTTTCTACTCCTTCGTCTGAGTTAGCCACGATTGATTTGTTAGATGAAAGTCAAACGATAGAATTAGCGATCGCTTGGAAAAAAGGCAGGCCTGCTCCTTTATTAAATCTTTTACTGCGGGAGGCTTTTAACCTGTTTGCTGCTGAAAAAAAATAAGTATTTTTTTCTTCTTTTACTACTTATTTTTTCTATTATACAGAAATTACAAAAAAGCTTAGAATAAAGACATGAAAGCTCATTATTTCACATAACGGAAAGGAATCTTGATCATGTCAAATTATTCTCATGTTTTTCAACCCATCCAAATTGGACCTGTAGTAGCAAAAAATCGTATTGAAGCTTCTCCTATGGCCCCGTTTCTAGCTTCTGCAACAAATGATGTCTCTACCGAATTATTAGAGTGGACACGTTCTTTAGCAAAAGGCGGTGCCGGGATCATCACACTGGGTGTCAGCGCCATTGATAAGGAGATCGCTCCCTCTTCCAGAATTCTTGCGATGGGAAATGACTCTTGTATCCATTCCCTATCAGTTCTGACTGAAATGATCCATCGTTATGATGCGCTGGCTTCGATTGAACTTGCTCCAGTGGCGTATCTTTCACATGATCCGGAGGAAGATTTTATCACGCCGATGCCTAAAGAAACGATCCGGGAAATCATAAATGACTATGTCCGGGCGGTCGAACGATCTTTAAAAGCCGGAATGGATATGGTGATGATCCATGGCGCTCACGGTAATTTTCCTGCGCTTTTCTTTTCTCCACTAAGTAATCACCGGACAGATGAATATGGCGGAAGCTTTGAAAACCGCTGCCGGTTTACGATTGAGCTGCTGGATCAAATCAG
>JAATEZ010000266.1 GCA_015655485.1 Lactobacillales bacterium
ATGACCTGCGATTTCTTCTACATCACTGACTGACCCTTCTTCTATAGGATGACCATACGCTTCTTTTAATGATAAGGAAATCGGGTGACTGGAATAGCTTTCTGCATAAGCGGCAATTTTTAATAGTTCTTCCTCAGCTAAATGTTCAGCGTGAATTTCTTGAACTTTAAAGACCCCTTTAGTTAAGGTACCGGTCTTGTCAAAAACGACAACATTTGTTTGTGCCAAGGCTTCCATATAATTGCTGCCTTTGATCAAAATACCCAGTTTCGAAGCGCCGCCGATTCCGCCAAAGAAGCTTAAAGGCACTGAAATAACTAAGGCACAAGGACAAGAAATGACTAAAAAGGTCAACGCCCGATAGATCCAATCATTAAAGGGCCGATCAGAAAATAATAGCGGTGGTAAAATGGCTAAGGCTATTGCCAGTATAACAACGATTGGAGTATAATAACGTGCAAATTTGGTAATAAAGTTTTCTGATTGAGATTTTTTACTGCTCGCATTTTCTACTAAATCTAAAATTTTGCTAACGGTAGAATCACCAAATTCTTTTGTTACTTCAACTTTAAGCAGCCCGTTGTTGTTGATGAATCCGCTCAAAATTGCTTCACCGGCCTGAACATTTCTTGGAACTGATTCACCAGTCAGTGCAGAAGTATCTACCATTGCAGATCCTTCAATGATCAAACCGTCCAATGGAACTCGTTCTCACGGTTTAACAACGATCCTATCGCCAATCTCTACCTCATCCGGTTCCACTTTTTCAATTTTCCCGTTGACCTCTAAATTCGCATAATCGGGTCGAATATCCATCAGACCGCTGATCGATTTGCGGGATTGATCCACAGCATAACTTTGAAAAAGCTCTCCAACCTGATAGAATAGCATAACAGCTGTTCCTTCAATATACTCGCAGAGAAAAAAAGCTCCAATCGTCGCGATACTCATCAAAAAGTTTTCATCAAAAACTTCCCCGTGAATTATATTTTTAACAGCCTTGATCACGATATCTCCACCGATGATCACATACGCTATCAAAAACAAAGCAAGCTTCAACCAAAAATTACTCGGATTTAAAAACAACGTAAAAATGATCAGCAGCGCACTGACTATGATTTTTACGAATCTTTTTTGATTTCGATCCATGATGAAAGACCTCTATGCCTTCACGATTTTAACATCCGGTTCTAATTGATGAACTATTTTTTCTGCTTGGCTTAGAATTTCCGGCATATGTTCACGTTCTCCGCGCAAGCTCATTTTTGTTGTCATAAAATTAACACTGGCCTCTTCTACTCCATCGATTTTAGCCACCGCTTTCTCTATTTTCATTGCACAATTAGCACAATCCAATCCTTCTAATTTTACTATTTTTTTCATCTTGACAGCCTCCATATGAATCCTATTTAACTACATTTATATTATATATGTTTATATGCTCATATGTCAATAAGAAAGTTTATTTTATTTCTTAAAAAAAGCATCATTTTTGCTAAAGTATTTTTAGCAAAAATGATGCCTTTTTCTACGCTCAGCGATCCGTTCGTTTTTTTAAGGATAAATGCGGTTCAGCAGGCGTGGGAACGGGATAGCCTCACGAACATGTTCAATGCCGGACAACCAAGTGACTGTTCGCTCAAGCCCCAATCCAAAACCGGCGTGAGGTACAGTACCATATTTTCGTAAATCAAGATACCAAGAATATTCTTCTGGATCTAATCCATGATTTTTTATTTGTTCTAAAACATAGTCATAGTCTGTTGCTCGTTCACTCCCGCCAATGATCTCACCATATCCTTCTGGTGCGATCATATCGGCACAGATCACTACATCTTCTCTAGTGGGATGTGGTTTCATATAAAATGGTTTGATAGCTTTAGGATAATTTAATATAAAGACAGGCTTTTCAAATGAATTTGCAATAAAGGTTTCATGCGGAGCACCAAAATCATCTCCCCATTTAATGTCATCAAAACCATTATCAATCAATAATTGAACGGCATCATCATAGGTGATGCGTGGAAAAGGCAGTTCCGTATATTTCGCTAAAAGTTCTTTGTTTCTTGCCAATACATCTAAAGCATAGTCACAATGATCAAGCACACTTTGCACTAAAAAAGCCACGTACCTTTCTTGGATCTCTAAGCTTTCTTCCTGATGCATAAAAGCCATTTCCGGTTCGATCATCCAAAATTCAATCAAATGTCGTCGAGTTTTAGATTTTTCAGCCCGAAATGTCGGCCCGAATGAAAAGACTTTACCAAATGCCATAGCTGCTGCTTCCATATACAATTGACCGCTTTGAGATAGATAAGCTTCCTCGTCAAAATATTTGGTGGAAAACAATTCAGTCGTTCCTTCTGGTGCACTTCCGGTCAAAATCGGCGGATCGACTTTGATAAAACCTTCCTGATTGAAAAATTCATAGGTCGCCCGGATCAATTCATTTCGGAGAAGCATTATAGCCTGCTGTTTAGTTGAACGCAACCATAGATGACGATGATCCATCAGAAAATCAATCCCGTGTTCTTTAGGTGTGATAGGATAGTCATGACTTTCACCGATGATTTCAATTTGTTGGATACCGATCTCATAACCAAATTTTGATCGGGCATCTTCACGAATTTCACCAATTATTTTTATAGAAGTCTCTTGTGTAAGAGATTTGGCTAATTGAAAAGTTTCTTCATTCACTTCATTTTTCACAACGACCCCTTGAAAAAAAGCGGTCCCGTCTCTTAATTGCAAAAAAGCTATTTTCCCACTAGAGCGTTTATTGGCGACCCATGCGCCGATTTTAACTATTTCGCCGACATGGTTTTTAGCCTCAATGATTTGTATTTCTTCCATTATTTTTAAGCTCCATTTTCATTTGATTTACCTATTTCCCGAATCGAATTTCTAATGTTCTTTGATTTTACTTTCAATAAAGTCGCTGATTCTTCGGACTGCTTCTTCTAAGGTATCTAAGTTTGTGGCGTAGCTCAAGCGAATATTTTCAGGAGAACCAAAGCCAGCGCCGGTGACAACGGCTACTTGTGATTCTTCTAGTAAATCATTGACAAAATCATCGACATTTTGATAATGACACATTTGTAAAGTTTTCTGGATGTTTGGAAATAAGTAAAAGGCTCCCTGCGGTTTTTTTACCGAAAAGCCCGGTAAAGCAGTGATTTTAGGATAAATCGTGTTTAAGCGCATTTCAAAAGCTTTACGCATCTTTTCCACGGTCTCCTGAGTCCCGTTCAAAGCTTCAAGTGCCGCATATTGGCTGGCAGTAGCCGGATTGCTTGTGGTTTGTGACAGGATATTGCCCATGGCTGCTATAATATTTGCTTGTCCCAACGCATACCCGATTCTCCAGCCTGTCATCGCGTAACTTTTAGAAACGCCATTAATGACAATCGTTTGTTTGCGGATTTCTTCAGATACAGATGAGATTGGCACAAAAGTGTGATCATTATAAACTAATTTTCCATAAATATCATCAGAAACGATCACGATATTATGTTTGACCGCCCAACGACCAATTTCCGTCAGTTCTGTTTTCGTATAGATCGTTCCAGTTGGGTTTGAAGGTGAATTTAGAATAATTGCTTGTGTTTTTTCGGTTCTCACGGACTCCAGTTGGGCCAGCGTGATTTTATAGTCATTCTCCTGCAATGCTTTTACGTAGATTGGGACTCCATCAGCTAGTTTCACTTGCTCTCCATAACTGACCCAATAAGGAACGGGAATGATGACCTCATCGTCAGGATCAAGCAAAACTTGAAAAAGAGCATATAAAGCAAATTTCGCCCCTGTTGTGATGATCACTTCTTTTGGTTCATAAGTCAGGCCATAATCAATTTTAGTACGTTCAATGACTGCCTGTTTTAATTCAGGCAGTCCGGTCGATCCGGTATAATAACTTGCCTTTCCGCTTTTAATGGAAAGAATCGCCGCCTCTTGAATATTTTTTGGAGTACTAAAATCAGGTTCTCCTACAGTTAGGCTCAAAACATCTGATCCGGCTGCCTTCAACGCCTGGGCCTTTGCTGAAGCAGCTAATGTCACTGATGGTTCTACCCTGCTGGCTTTTTTTGAAATTTTCATCTTTTTCCTCCTGCCTGATTTAAAATTATTCATTAAATATTTGAAATTGTTTTCACTAAATCACCTGTTTTAAAATCAATCAAGTAAAAATTCAAATTTTTCGAAGAAGAGGTTGTGACCTCCCAAACAACCTGATCCTGATAAATACCTAAAGCGGCATTTTTGATTTCTGCCGTAGTATCGACGGCCTTGGCCGCTGCTTTAGCCTTGTTTTCTGTCAATCCATCCGGATTTTTTAATACCGTCACTTTTTCACCAGATTTTGGAATAATTACAATAATATTTTGTCCTTTGGTATTGGTTCCAGTCACAGTAAAATAGGTTTTGTTGCGATTAAACCAATAAAATTTATCTACTTTGTCAATGTCCGCATATTTTTCAGCGATTGTGACAGCTTCCGCCTTTGCCTGATTCAGCGGACGAGTAGAACGGACATAAAAAATCGTAGCAAACAGAATGATTGCGCCCAAAATAATACAAATGATTATTTTTATTCTGTCCTTCAAAACCGTTCCTCCTCTCGATACAATTATTTTCAAACTATTTAGCAAGAATCTCATTTTATCAATCATTTCAGGATTCTTCAGCCATCAGTTTTTATTTTCTGCCAAGAGCTGATTCGCGCTAGAAACCATCGCTAGAATTCCCTCTTTCTGTATGGCCCAAATCCTGATCGTCTCATTCAGCTTTTCTAATTATACCAGAAAACTATAAGAAATTTATACTCAAACGGGTAAATTTATGCGTAGATCATTTAAAGTATTTTTATCCTGCAGAAGCAGGCTTTTTATTTTTTAGGGAGTCTAAAAAAATCCTGCATATCGAGGATCATTTCATCTAATGAACCTGATTCGATCGGCAAATCTTTTGGTAAAGCTTTTAACATTCTGGAACCATATTTTGCTTTGAGGATTCTTGAATCTAAAAGAATCATGACTCCCCGGTCTTCATTCGAACGAATCAAACGGCCCAGCGCTTGCCTCAGTCTTAAGCTGGCTTTGGGCAAAGCCTCCTGATAAAAAGATGAGAGGCCTTGATTTTCGATCAAATAATAGCGCGCTTTGACAAATGGACGATCCGGAGAATCAAAAGGAAGCTTTGTCACGATCAACACTTCCAGAGCATCTCCAGGCAAATCGATCCCTTCCCAA
>JAATEZ010000040.1 GCA_015655485.1 Lactobacillales bacterium
CGTAATATCGTTTAACTGTTCTATAATCACAATTGTATTGTTTGGCAAGGGCTGCATAGTTTGGTTGAATATCAGTCATAATATGTCGCAGGACTCCTTCTAAAACATCTTTTCGCATGATTCACTCTCCTTGAATGGTTTCATGAAAAAGAATATCATATTTGAATTTGACCTACATTTTCAACGGCCCTTTTCCTACATTTTAATATGGCCCTTTACACGATTTAATCAAATATCTGGTGTTGGCGTTAGATTATATCATCGAAAAGCTATTTAAACTGAATCTCTTAGAAGGCGTGCTTCCTACTCTCTTCTCTTCCGCTTCCTCTATCTACAATAAGCTTTTCAGTGTCTTAGGGATTCTCTTATTCACGTTCGTGATTGTCTTTATTGTCCGAGACTTATTTCAAAAAGGCATCACCAAAGCCTTGATGCGTTGCCTGATGTTTTTTCTCATCTATTTTTGCGCCTTACTCTTTTTTCAAGAAGGTGCCAAAAAACTCCAAGACTTCAATACTCTCTCTCAAGAGGTTCAAGGACAATTAGTCGATAGCATCAGCGGAAATTTGGATCAAATCAGTGGAAGCAACTCCGAAAAACTGTTGGGAAATACCGCTCAACTGGACAGCACTACTAAGATCCGCAACGTGATCTTCGATGAATTTATTTTAAAACCCTATGCGCTATTAAATTACGGCAAGACGGATCTTTCGAAAGAAGAGTTCCAACAATATCTGGTTCCTAAAAATGAAGTCTACGACAAAGAGCGCGTAAAAAAGATCAACGCAAAGATCAAGACAGATAGTGCTAAAAATGCCTACCTCACTTCGGATCGAATGACCGAAAAGATTGCCGTGCTTCTCAATACCTTAGTGATGATTTTCGTCATTGGCACAGCCGTCCTCCTCATCGATGTGGCGAATATCCTGATTCAATTACTCTTATACGGTCTCATCTTTTTGATGCCTTCGCTATTGTTCCTTGCCTTAATCCCAAACATGCATCACCTCTTGAAAAATGGGATGTTGTTATTCGGAACCTTGTTTGCTTCAAAAATGGTCATTGACTTCGGCTTTGGATTATTGTTTGCGATTCTCCATGTCTTAGATTCCTTTTTTGTCGTTACAAATATTGTGACTATTTTAGTAGGTTTATTGGTAAAACTATTACTAGGCCTCTTCGTCTGGAAAAACAAAGGCATGATCTTTCGAGCCCTCACCAAAGGACAAGCCGAGTTGCGCAGTACAACCTTTTTCTCTCTTCCGCACTTTCCTTCTTCTGCCACAGAAAAACAGACTGTTTCCTCTCCATTCTCCACTGAAACACAGCCCTCCATGCAAAACGCAGCTTCTTCTCCAAGAAATACCGCCACTCCAAAAGCAGCAGAAAATGAAGAATTTTACGATAATTTATTGGTACAGACAGGAAAAGAGGAACAGTCCGTTATTCCTCTAAAAGAAGTCGTCCATCCTACTAAAAAGACTCTCAATAATAGCGAACCTGAAAAAGAGATATCATATATAATTGATATCGTTCCTAAACTAATTTTATAAAAGGCCCTTTGCCTGACTATCAAGAAACAACTACCAGCCATTTAAAAATGGAGGAGGTAGCAGTAGTCATCCTTTTTCATCAAATTAATTTTCTTTATCGATGTTCAACGTATTCAACCCATGTGCCATCGGGATGCTGAAAAGTGATATTAAAACCTGTTGGAACTTTTTTCTTATCACGGATGATTTTAGATCCGTTATTCAATAAATATTCACGCCATTCATCGACTGAATCTACCAAAAATGTACACACAGTTTTCTTAAAAGGTTCCAAATCTTTTTCCTTTCCAGCTAATAACAAAAAATCACCAACTTGAGCCAATTCTAGTTTCATTTCCGGATAAGAAAAAAAGGATGATTGCTTTTTTTGAAATAGTTTTTCGTAAAATGATAAGGCAGTTTTCATGTCATGTACATATATTCGAGTCAAAGTTTTATAAATTTTCATTTCTTTCACCACTCTCATTTGATTTTACGTTCAGTATAATACGACTATAGGTTTCTGGCAAATTCAGATCAAGACAGCTTCGACCAGTAATTTTGCAATCAATTTACATTTACGATTGATTGTCCCAATTGGAGTATATTTGCTGACCTCAAAAAGTAATTCGTAATCATGAATAGCAAGTTCCTTCCACTCACTATTCAAGAGAATCTTTTTTTCATTTCTTCAAAATTAATTGACGACGTAAACCAATCACCGGGATATTCTTCGTAGTCGTCATAATGAAAACGAGTAATGTTTAAAATGTAAATTCTCATTTCCATAGTTTTTCCCGTCCTTTCTGAATTAAGATATGAAAAAACGGGTAGCTCATGTAAAATCAGCAGCGACATATCCATTGTAGTATTAAGATCCAATAATTTTATTGAACAAATTTAGCAGAATATCTTTTACACCGGAAGCATTAAATACCCGTCCCACAGCGATCAAAGCGATAATCAGAAAGCCGATTAATTTGAAAAACTCCCGTTTGAATCCAAGATACAGACCAATTACCACGATTGAATCATGTATTCTTGACCTTTAGATTTTAAATCATAGGTACGTTCTTTGATTTCATCTGAAACCGGCCTATCTTCATTCTGGATTCTTACTTCACGACGTAAAGCAGAGAATTTCAATTCTCCAAAAGTCGTGTCTTTGTCTAAAACAATACCATTTGCTAATTTCATTTTTTGATTTCCTCTTTACGTCTTCACTAAATCATCTGCGTGCAATAAAAAGTTGATAAGTCCACGGGTACCAATTTTATAACCTACTGCAGTAATCCGCGGGTTGATTAAACGCACTTTTTCTTCAACCACAAAATGCTTCTCACCGGCTTCTGCAGGTAAAAATCACAACAATATCATCTGCTCGTTGCACATCTGAACACAAATTATAACTACGGCTAATAGCTGTTTGTCGGCCATTAACTCGACGTTGAGTCGGATTCCCTTCACCTGCAAATTCCAAATTACCAGATATTTTAACACATTAGGCCACTAGTGTCATTGGAATAGCCGGCCATTAACTGCCTCACGATTTGTTTAAAAAGCTGATTTTTTGCAAAATTACGATATTTGCGGCAATCCTTGAAGTGTAAAAATCGTTGTCACAGTGGATCAAAGTGGATCTGATGCATGAATTCAGCGACCAAGAGAATCCCGGCATCATTAGCAAGATCACCAGCGTCATTAGAAACTTTGATTTGTTGGTTGAATAAAACTTTTTAAGGTGGAAAACTCCTGTTCTGTAATGTTTTAGCCGACTTTACAATAGCAGGAGATGTGCTCTTTTTGTATACCCAAGAGGAATCATATATGAATTATTCAGGATAAATATGCAAGATATATTTATTGTTTGCAAAAACAGTGAAGGAATAGTATTATTACTTTAAAGGGATGGTGTTCCCTATAACTGCTGTTATTTAGCTGATGACGCCTGTTAAAATAAAAAAGTTACTCATTAAACTGATACTTTAATGAATCTCCTTAGATTTTATATCTAAGATTAACTTTTTTATTTTAGCAGGTTTTTTGCTTAAAAAATTAGGAGGAAAAAGTATGTCAATTATTATTGAAAATGTAAAAGCTCGAGAAATTTTTGATTCAAGAGGAAATCCAACGGTGGAAGCAGATGTCTATTTATCCGATGGTTCTTTGGGTCGGGCAGAAGTCCCTTCTGGGGCATCAACTGGGGATAGAGAAGCTGTTGAGCTGAGGGATGGCGGAGATCGGTTACAGGGAAAAGGAGTTCTTAAAGCAGTGGACAATGTAAATAATGAGATCAAAAAAGCTTTAGTTGGCAAATCACCATTCAATCAAAACCAAATTGATCAAATAATGATGGATCTTGATGGTACTGCAAACAAAAAACGTCTCGGGGCCAACGCTATTTTAGGTGTTTCAATGGCAGTGGCACGAGCAGCAGCAATAAGTAAACATCTTCCTCTGTATCGTTATATTGGCGGAGTGGATCTGGAATTGCCACAACCTTTTTTTAATGTGATCAACGGCGGAGTGCATGCTGATTCAGGAATTGATGTTCAAGAATTTCTCATCACTCCCGTAAAAAGATCTTCTTTTAAAGATGGGGTAGAAAAAATTGCTAATACTTATCATACATTAAAAAAGATTTTGGCAGAAAAAAAATTGGAAACAGCTGTTGGGGATGAAGGTGGTTTTGCTCCAAAACTAGAAAGTACGGAGCGGGCTATTGAAACTTTGATTCAAGCAATTAAGGAAGCTGGATACGAACCTGGAACAGAAATCGCGATTGCTTTAGATCCGGCATCAAGTGAATTCTACAATAGTGATACTAAAAAATATAACTTTGAAGGGAAAAAGCTTTCTTCTGACGAAATGTTGAACTACTATCAAAATCTGGTAAAAAAATACCCAGAAATTATTTCTATTGAAGATGGTTTTAGTGAGCACGACTGGGATGGTTTCAAACATCAGACAGATGTGATGGGTAAGGAAATTCAATTAGTCGGTGATGATATTTTTGTAACAAATCCAACAATTTTTAAAGAAGGGATCAAAAAAGGGATCGCTAATTCTATCTTGATCAAACTCAATCAAATTGGAACTGTTTCTGAATCTATCGAAACAATCAAATTAGCGAGAGCAAACGGTTATACTACCATGATTTCCCATCGCTCTGGCGAGACCGGTGATACTTTTATTGCAGATTTTGCAGTAGCAATGAATGCCGGTCAAATAAAAACCGGCTCAATGGCTCGAAGTGAACGTGTAGAAAAATATAATCAATTTATCCGGATTGAAGAGGAGTTAGCGAACTTTAGTCCATTAGCCCATTTTCCTAAATAATAAACATACTAAAAATAGTGGCTAAGCTCCTCAATGCGGGATTTAGTCACTATTTTCTTTTTAGTAAAAGAACGCTCAACTATAGACTCTGGCACTTCAAGTCTGCATCATAAAAGAACTTCTTTCAAGGTTATTAATTTTTAGCATTTTTGCAGATATTCAATTGCTTCGAATTATTTTGGACAGCAAAAGTAGTCCTTTTGTATTATTTTATCCAACCAGGTATGAAGTTGCTCTACTTCATCATTTTCTTCGAGTTTAACATAGGTAAAATTTTCTTTTTCGTGCTTTATTTCCAGCTCAAAATCATTGCTCACGAATCAACTTGCACTAATCCGATTCCTGTTCACTGCTAAAATTATTAAACGATTTTGAATTTTGCTCCACGTTCTTGATTACAGCCATTTTAAAGATCAATTTTTTACTATTTCTTTTTGTCCATTTTTTCGGTATTGGCAAACAAACATCCTCCAATTAATAAAACTATTTTGCATTGTAGTCAGTATAACACGGTTTGAATTATTATCAAGATTTTCATTTATTCGTATCATATTTGAGTCTATGAAAATAATTCAAATTATATGAATCCTGTTTTTTAACTACTTGATAATCATTTTTGTTTGACGTTCGTTCCATTTTTTCATGTTGAAAGATGACCTTATTTATGTTATTATTGTCGCGGGAATGAAGTACTCCCACGGCTATACCGAAACCGCTCACAAAGCTGATGACTTCTGCGTTAAGCAGAAGTATCGGCTTTTTTTATTGTTTCAGCCAGTTGCGGATAGTGGAATGAGTGAAATAAAAAATAAACCGCTGTTGTAGCGACTACCTAAATGATAATCTTTGATCCTAACTTTTTGGGGCCGCTATATAGAAAGCCGATATTTGGAGGGGGAGAAAATTATGAGAAATATTTTAATTCCTATTGATGGAACAGAGCGCAGCATGAAGTCTGTCATCTTAGTAAAGTCTCTTTATCCCGCAAATGATGTAAAAATCACTCTCTTAATGGTTCGAGAAGATATGGAAAATTTATACTCAGAAGAAGAATTAGAAAAAGCCAAATCGCTGTTAAAACCTGCTTTGGATGTTGTAGCAGATCAATTGAATGGTTATAGCGTTGAAAAAGAAATTGTATTTGGAAATGCAGGAAAAGCCATTTTAATTTATGCTGAACAGAACGATATAGATATTATTGTGATGACTAAATCGACTAGAACAACTTGGCTCCAAAGGATTGGTTCTGTCACAGAATACGTTGTTAAATATGCAAAATGTATCGTGATGATTGCTCCAGAAAATAACCTCAACAAAAAATCTCTACAACGTAAATACTTAGAGGATACAGTAACACTTTCAGCACAACTAAGTATTGGTTCGAGTTCTTGCCTATTACCAGTTCAAGCCGGTAAATGTATTTTTAAAATAACGGTTATCAATGGTATACTCTGCATAAATCATTTATCCTATAATCCTGATGGCGGTACTTGGGTACTTGCCCGTCAACCCTCTCAATATAATCTTAATGAAGGAGATCAGCAGGAAATCGGTTTTGAAGTTTCCATTAATTTTGGAAATATGGATCGTATTGAAATTGTGAATAAACATATGACTAAACCGTTGAAATTTCATTATACTGCAAAATTTAAAAACGTTGAGGTATAGGAATATTACCCCTCATAAACGAGAATAAAATCTATCCAAGATATGGATTCTTACGATCTGACTCAGATAGTATAGCTGGATAAAATATAAATCGTGTTCACAATCTTATTCTCTTTGCTTGAATAACAGCAAGGACAGTCTAAAATAAAAAAGCAGAGAGAATTTTAATGCCTGAAAGTAAAGATACGGCCGGCATCGAAAGAACTTATCAGGGAAAAG
>JAATEZ010000329.1 GCA_015655485.1 Lactobacillales bacterium
AATTGAGTCAGAAACAGTGAAAATTGCTGGTCTGGTAACAAAAAAATTCTCTCCTACATATTCCAGGACAAGTGGCGTTTCGACATTGAACGACTACCTGGTTGCTAATGAAACGGTTGGTATCACAGATATTGATACGCGTTCTTTAGTGAGACACATTCGTCACAAAGGAGCGATGAACGCAATTATTTCATCTGAAATTTTACGAGCTGACCCTTCAATGAGTGTTAATAGTATAACTTCCTTTTCTTTTTCGATATTCTGCCTATGTGTGTAGTCATCAATAGATTTATATTTGTACTGACCTCTGACAAGATATGAAAAAAGCTTGCAATTGTCGGTGTCAAAAAATTGAGCTTCAAATTCAAATTTATTGGAGTCAACGAACCCATTTACAACTGATAACCAAACAATCTTTGTTATATAAAAGCCTTGTGAAAGAAGATCATTTAATTCCTTGGACTCTAAAACTCCTCGACCTTTCAACGATGCCTTGGATATATGGCAGCCCAAATCTACAGAAATCTCTTCAGATTCATCATCAGTATCTTCATCGGTAGTTTCTTTTTTCTTTTCTTCTAAAAAAGGGTGTGTGACATATACATCTGTCACATCAATACAATTATAATTCGGTATGCTTTCAATCAATTTTTTAAAAAAATATGTTCGCTCTGAATGTTCCTTGACACTCTCAAGAGTTATTTCATCTAGAGATACCGTACTATCGGCGTTTTCAGATTTAATCTTGTCAACAAGTTTCTCTGTGAACTCTCTGGATTTTGTGTTTTGTGGAAATCTTGCTATAAATTAGCCATCCTCATTTTTCTCTATAAGAATAATTGCCTCTCTTGTGGATGATTGTCTGAATTCATTCATTTTATAGTCAAGCTTTACATATTTTATCTTTACTTCTATCCCTGCATCAGTATAAATAAAATCGGTCTGATCGCCTTCCTTTTGTAAATCTTCACAAACCAGTTTAACTGCTGCTTCAATGTCACTATTCTCAACATTTGCATTAATAATGTTGATTGAACTTTTCTCTCTGCGGCCAATAGAACCAAGTATTTCAGAAAGCTTATTGTAATCATCAAAACCATGGAAGTAGCGCGAAAAGTCTAAAGCTAGAGCTTTTCTCTTAGTGTCCTTAGATATAAGGATACCTCTTTTAAAAAAAAGAGACCTCATATCATCATTTGTTACCTTTGTTTGATTTAATGCATCAAACAAAGCTTTATCAGTAACACTATATAGTCCAATTTTCATTTGTTATCGCTCCCAACCAATTTCAACTGAGCTAAAAGTTGGTTTGGTAAAATCAACAAGCTCAAATTCAATAGATTCAATTATAGAGCGTTTATATTTATCAAACCCCCATTCACGCGAATAGGTTTCTATAGCTCTCATATAGATTCCTCGTACGTCTTTAAAAATATTAGGGTGAATTAGTCTGATTCTTATCTTTTCATTTCCATCAAGTAGCTGATATTTTGACAATGTGTCGAATATATAGATGAACTCATACTCGTTGTTACCTTCACCGTTGTAATAAATTACATATCCATGATCGTAGGTCTTCTCAATTTTTTCAGTTTTCTCATTAAGGCGTTTGACATCACCATGTTTAATAATAAAAAATGGACCAGTTAATGATTCAATGGTTGCTGGTAAGTTTTCAGGGAGGCCGCTAACTTTATGAAGTGTGAGGTCCGGATAGTAAAACTGGTAATTTGTACCTAATGGGAATGTTCCCTGATGGCTGAGCTTAGTTAAGTCAGTAATAACAGATTGAAGATAATTGATTACGCGAGGTTCAATGATGTGTATTTTTTGACCCTGCTTCAATGGCAAGTTATCGAGATTTATACCCCTTTTACCTTTTGCTTCAGTTGTATCCTTAACTGAAGGGAAAATATCATAAAATGACTGATCAAAGTTGCCATCATGGTTATAAGCGAATAAAAGCCCTCTAACTTCTGATGAGCCAGTGATATAAGAATATCTATCTTTCCATTCTTTGCTGCCTTCAGCACAGTCAATTGCGTTAGCAAGTGATGATAAGGCGTTTCTCATTGAGGTAGCTGTAATTGAGCCTTTTGCATAACTTTTTAGGTCTGTATTGAAAAAAACGGTTCGATTGAGATATGGATCGTGATACTTATAGACAACATCATTCGGATGAGTTTCGCTTTTAGTAGCGTGTTCATCCGTTTTCAAACACTTAAAGTTCTCATTGGAAGTGCCAACTTGCTCCCATTTGAACCATTTAAATAACTCTGATGATATTTTATCAGCCATTAATGATATATTTTGTGTTTCACCAGCCATGTGCCATTACCTCAAAACACTAAATTAATGTGGTCAATCTACAAGTAATTCTGTTTATCAGAGGTAGATCAAAACTACCAGATTTATCTTTATCATATTCATAGAGTTGATGCATTAATTTGTATGAAGTTCTCCTGCTTTCTGTCTCCCCGCTCCGGGTGGGTTGGGCTCCAGTCGATATGCATCTGCATTAAGAGCACATACAAGGAGGACAGACGTGGCCGAATTGGGGTTCCGTTCAAAGTAGCGCGCGACACTTTCCAGGATATCCCACTTTTCTTGGATGTGCGTTAGTTGCCCGAATTTTCAGGTTCTCGTCTGACATGGCAAGGTACTCCAGTCATGAGAGCATTGATTCACTGGTCTCTGTTGCTTATCAGAGTAGGTGTTCCGTACAAGGAATGAGATGGATCCATACACTTCTGATTAACCCCAAACCCATTTCACCGCCGCGGAGCAAGGGGCGGTACGCCCGGCTGTGCAGAGGCTGTTTTTTTCTCCCGTGTGCTTTCCGTTCCCGTATCAGCTTTCGGTTAATCGTTTCCCGGCACAACCCGTCCCGCAAGGGTAAATGGCACGCATGCTGCGCCCTTGCTGGCCGGAACGA
>JAATEZ010000229.1 GCA_015655485.1 Lactobacillales bacterium
AACTCAAAAAGAAACACCATACAAAAGTGTGGTGGCAAAAGCAAGAAGGATACACCTGTAACCATGCCGAACACAGCAGTTAAGCTTCTTAGCGCCGATGGTAGTGAAGGGACACCCTTTGTGAGAGTAGGACGTTGCCACGCTTTTGAATATTTTTCCGCCATAGCTCAGTTGGTAGTAGCGCATGACTGTTAATCATGATGTCGTAGGTTCGAGTCCTACTGGCGGAGTTTATTCATTTTGGGGTCTTTGTTAAACCGGACTGATGAGTGATTTTGCAGCTCTCTTTTGTAGGGCTTTTTTTTATTGGGGAAAAATTGTTTTATGTTTTTTTAAATCGTGTGGTATAATTGATTTAATTTTCTGTGAAATTCATCTTTATAATTTATCTGTTTTTTGATACTTACTCAATAGGCGGCGACTACAGAAACGTTAAGTTATTGGAAAAATAAAAAATCGAGAGGGTGCTTGACTTGAAAAATATCGAGGGAAGATTGTCGATTAGGCCCATTCTGGAACGCTATTTTTCTGGTAAAGATATTTCATATCGAGAAGTATTTGGAATGATGTTGCCCATAATAGTGGATCAATCTTTTATTGTTGGGTTATCTATTATTAATACAGCAATGATCAGTGGTGCCGGGATTGCTGCAATAAGTGCAGTGAATATGGTGGAATCATTAAATATATTTTTGATCAATGTTTTTGTGGCTATAGCAACAGGCGGTACTGTAGCAGTTGCTCAATATAAAGGAAAGAAAAATGAAAAAATGGTCAGCAAGGCTGCGGCAGGTTCTATTTCTTCAGTTTTTTTGATTTCTCTTGTTATTGGATTTGTATTGATTCTTTTTCATAATCAAGTTCTTAATGTGCTATTCGGAGATTCTGAAAAAGCTGTTATGGATAATGCAAGAATTTATTTTATTGGCTGTATGCTGAGCTATCCTGCAATTGGGATCGTTGAAGCCGTATGCGGCGCCTTAAGAGGTGTAGGAGAAACTAGATCGTCACTTATACTATCATTGATAATGAACTTAAGCTATGTTCTAATGAATTTTTTCTTTATTCAAGGCTTAAATTTAGGTGTGTTAGGAATGGTGATTTCCCTTAATATTGCGCGATTGCTTGCTGCAGTATGTTCGTTTGTTTTTTTGATTTATCGAAATCAGTCTTTGCATTTCTCCTTTAGACGACTTTTTCCAATAGATTTTAGAATGTTAAAGAATATTACGATCATAGGTGTTCCATTTGCTGCTGAGCAAATGTTTTTTAACGGTGGCAAGATCCTTACTCAAACTTTTATAGTGAGTTTAGGAACATTTGCAATGACAATCAATGCGATTGCCAGTTCATTGACCTCACTAATGGAGATATTAGCCGGTTCACTCAGCTTAGGCTTGATATCGATTGTAGGGCAATGTATAGGGGCTAATAATATTGCTGATGCTCGCAAATTTATTAAATCTTTCCTTTTGCTGGGGACTGCTGCCACATTTGTTTCGGCTTTAATAGTTATTCCATCTTTTCCTTTGCTCATTTCATTGTACAATGCGCCTGTAAAAATCATTCCCACTATATTTCAACTGACTGTGATTGTCGGTGTCGCCCGTACATTTTTATGGCAGATCAGTTTTATGATCCCATCTGGATTAAGAGCTGCCGGAGATGCGACCTATACTTCGATCATATCCATGACCTCCATGTGGTTGTTTCGAGTCGTGGTGGGTTATCTCTTAGGTATCACTTTTGGTTACGGAATTTTAGGTGTTTGGGGAGCAATGATGTTGGAATGGGGTGTTCGTGGTTCAATTTTTCTTCATCGGTTTAAAGGAAATAAATGGTATCGGCATCATATCACTGAATAGAATGAACACTAAAAAAGTGAACGAAAAACACGATATCGGTGTTTTTGGGCTCACTTTTTTTGTTTGCAGCTCAGGGATAAGCACCTGTTATCCATCATTAATATCTATGAAAAAACCGCCATCTAAAAACCGATGACGGAAAAAAGGAGTTATTTTACTCTGGAGGAGTAAAATTTAAAAATAAAAAGGTTGTTGTTGGTTATAAATATATAATATAGAGAAAATTAATTTAAGTCCATTACGTTAAGTTTACAAAATGATTAAATTTAGCCAACAAATTCAATTAAGCTACTTTTTGAGGAAAAAATTAGTCATTTTCTGTATACAGAAAGAAATAGTTTCGGAAGCTTCATCTTGCTTCAATTCAGAATCATTAAAGTTTTTAATATCAATTTTTTCATCCTGGATCGCAATGAGCATTTCTTCACAACCAGTCAAATAATCAGTATAAGCTTTTTCTAATTTTTTCTGGATCCCAATAGCTTTTGCAGGGGCTTTGAGGTTGACAAGCTGTTCCAGCAAAAGATGATATTTTTGGATTCCTTGTTTAAAAACTTCAATCGTTTGGATTCGCTGGTTTTCTGATATTATTTCATTTTTGTTTTGATCGATCCCTTCGCGAATTTTTTCATAGTAAGGGTTCATTTCTTCTCCAACCTTTTCGGTTTCCTGAATAGTCTCATTGATTTTTTGAATATAGTAACCTTGATTTTGTTTCATTTCATTTCCTCATTTCCATATTTCGACTCTAAACCACGCTTTTTATTTTACACTGTTTTAGTACAGAAAAAAAGTGGATAATTTCCCTTTTTTAATTAAAATATACAAAGTATTTTTTTATAAATGACGGGTAGGATTCATTTTTATACAAGATTTAAATGAATGGAACATCCTTAGGAATAAATAAACGGTAGGCCAAAAAGCAACTTTTTCGAAAATAATCCGAACGATCCCAAAAAAGAAGCTGCCCTTTTTTGGGAAATAGTTTTTTTTTTTTTGAAATTGAACACTTTTTGCGCCGATTTCAATAAATTATTTAATTTTGACTGCTTTTGATGATTGGTATTATTTTTTTATTATTTTCAATAAATAGTAAATAGGATGGAGTGTATTGAGATATTTGTTTTAC
>JAATEZ010000134.1 GCA_015655485.1 Lactobacillales bacterium
ATAAAGAATATCAGCTGACAGAAAAAGATGAACGGGAAATAGAGAAATTGGTCAATGATATTTACGGAAATGAAGCATGGATCTATGGTGAGAATCCTAAATATACGCTGAAAAAGCAGCGGAGATTTAGAGGCGGGAGTATAGATGCGCGCATTGAGATCCACGAAGGCCGTATTGAAAATATTGTTTTTTATGGTGACTTTTTTGGTCAAAACGATTTGAAAGGTTTAACAGCGCTGCTGATAGGAAAAAAATATAACAAAGAGACATTGCAAGAAGTTTTAATGAATGTTACAAATATGAACGATTATTTCACTAACGTAACGAAAGAAGAATTGCTGGATCTTTTAATGGAGTGATTTTTGTGAACTGGGATTGAATGTATTGGACAGAGCAGTTTTGAGATTTTTAGGAGGGAAAAAACGATGATCGCTTTTGAAAAAGTGAGCAAAAAGTTTAAACAAAAAAATGTGGAGATCAGAGCTTTGAACGAGGTTACCTTAACGATCGATACTCAAGAAGTATTTGGCGTAGTTGGAGAGAGCGGTTCAGGAAAATCAACATTTTTACGTTTGATCAATCATTTAGAGTCTCCTGATTCAGGAGAGGTTTTTGTGGATGGGGTTAATTTTTCCTTATTGAATACTAAGGAGCAAAGAAAAAAGCGACAAAAAATGGGAATGATTTTTCAGCAATTTAATTTGCTGGGAAATAAAACAGTCAAAGAAAATGTTGATCTTCCTCTTAAACTGCAGCGGAGAAATGAACCTGATAAAATTGAACAAATGTTGCAGTTTGTGAAGATGGCAGAAAAAGCTGACCAATATCCTTCCTCGTTAAGTGGCGGTGAAAAGCAGCGAGTTGCCATCGCCAGAGCATTAGCTATGGGACCAGAGATTCTTTTGTGCGATGAACCGACTTCGGCTTTAGATGATCAGCATACCTATGAAATGATTCAGCTTTTAGCAGAGATCCATCATACTTTTGCTGCGACGATCATTATCGTAAGTCATGAATTGGAAGTTATTAAAGCTTTGTGTAATCGAACAGCAATTTTAGAAAAGGGCAAGTTATTAGCCGTGACTTCTATCAAAAATGATGAAAACTTCACTCATTATGAGAATTATTATGAGCGGGTCAAGGAGATTTTAGGATGAATACCTATCTGGAAAGATTGCGTTATTATCAGCCGGAAATCAGCAAGGCTTTTTTAGAAACAGGAAACATGTTATTTTTTGCAACATTGGCAGCTGTGGTGATTGGACTGCCCTTAGGAACTCTTATTTTTTTGACACGTAAAAATGGAGTTATGGAAAATAAATTTTTCTCCTTTTTTTTTAACGGGTATGTCAATGTGATCCGTTCTTTCCCATTTCTGTTGTTCGTTGTTGCTCTGATCCCATTTACTCGGTTTGTTTTAGGAACTTCATTTGGAACAGCTGCGGCTTCCTTTCCTTTAGCTTTTATTGCTGTTGCGATCTACGCTCGCTTGGTGGAGCAGACTCTTTTAGAAGTTCCGGATGAAGTAATTGAGCTGGCTTATTCTTTAGGAGCAAGTAAAAAGCAATTGGTTTTTCATTTTTTATATGGCGAAGCCAGGTCGGGCTTAGTATTAAGTTTAACTTCAGTCATTATTAGTATGGTCTCTTATTCAACGATCATGGGGGTCGTAGGCGGTGGAGGGATTGGTGATTTTGCCATTCGATATGGCTACCAAAGATATGAGTCGGATGTTATGTACACGATGATCGTATTTATGATTCTATTGGTCATGCTTGTTCAGCTGTGTGGAACATTGATCGCAAGAAAGATGGATAAAAGAAAAAAATAGAAAGAAGTGCAGGGAAAATGAAAAAGGGATTCAGGGTATTTGTACTGGTAAGCAGTATGGTGTGGCTTTTAGGTGCCTGCAGTACTGGAAATGATGCTGCAAAAAAAAGTGACTCTTCCGTAAAAGAAGATAAGGTCATCAAGGTGGCTTCACAGATCACGCCCATGACAGATGTGGTTGAAGTAGCTGCGAAAGTGATCAAAAAACAGGGATATACCATTGAATTAGTGCAGGTCAATGATAATATCCAATACAATGAGTTGCTGAATAATAAGGAAGTGGATGCTAATTTTGCTCAGCATAAACCCTATATGGAAAAATATAATTCAGAAAAGAACGGTAACTTGGTGGCGATTCAAAAAATCTATAACGCAAAGGTTGGTTTTTATTCGAAGAAATATAAATCCATTGCAGAAATACCTGATGGATCAAAAGTGGCTTTGCCAAATGATGCTTCCAATGAAGGACGAGCTCTGGCTATTTTGCAAGAAGAAGGATTGATCAAGCTAAAGAATGGCGTGGGAGTCGATGGTACGATCAAAGATATTACTCAAAATCCCAAAAAATTTCAATGGCTGTCTGTTGATTTGTTAAATCTTTCGTCTGCTTATGATGAGGAAGACGTTTCGCTGGTATACAACTATCCAACTTATATTGCTAAATTAGGATTGGCACCCAAAGATGCGTTGTTTTTAGAAAAAAATGTAGATGACCGCTTTGCTATTAGTTTAGTTGCCCGGAAAGACAACCAAAATAGTGCCAAGATGAAAGCTTTGAAAAAAGCCATGACCAGTGATGAAGTTCGAAAATTTTTGACTGAAAAGCACAGCGATACATTGTTGCCGGCATTTTAAAAAAGCACTTATTTTAAGCGGAACAACAGCCAAGAGCTGATGCTAGGACGAAAAATCAAAAAGTGGAAGTATATGGACCAAAAGAGTCGGAAAACAGGAGCGAAAGTCATAGACTTTCGCTCCTGTTTTCCGACTCTTTTGCGATTTTTTTACAGTTTCTTGTTGTAGAATTCAACGATCAATGATTCATCGATATCTGGATATAATTCGTCACGTTCAGGTAAACGAATCAAGCTACCAGTCAATGCTTCATCATCAAAGCTTACAAAAGCAGGGCGACCTAATGTGGCTTCTATAGCTACTTTGATAATATCAAGACTGCGTGATTTCTCACGAACACCAATCACTTGACCGATTTCTACATGGTAAGAAGGGATATCTACGCGTTTGCCATCCACGGTGATATGACCATGATTGACTAATTGACGCGCTTGACGACGAGTAGTAGCTAGTCCTAAGCGATAAACAACATTATCTAAACGTTGTTCCAGCAGGGCCATAAAGTTGACACCATGTTTACCTTCTTTAATTTGTCCAGCCTGTATGAACATGTTACGGAATTGACGTTCGTTCATCCCATACATATTGCGTAATTTTTGTTTTTCAGCCATTTGAGCGCCGTATTCAGATAACTTGCCGCGGCTGTTTGGTCCGTGTTGACCTGGTGCATAAGGCCGACGAGCCAACTCTTTGCCTGTTCCTGATAAAGAAATACCTAAACGACGAGATTTTTTCCAGCTTGGTCCAGTATAACGAGACATAAATAAATTCCTCCAATAATTATATTTGGAGTAAAATAACCCTCTGAATTTTTTGTATTCGTTCAGTTCACTTGACAATCTTCACCTTAGCAGCCGCGGTTACACGATTGAACCCTTTGGATGGGGCAAATGGACTGTTGACGAGCTTACATTGATTCCTGCTGCATTATTTTACACAATGAAAAGTATACCTTAAAAAGCAGGAGAACGTCAAGGAAAATAAAAAAATGATGTTTGCTTTACCCGTTTTCAAGATAAATAGAAAAAATGAAACGAATTTGTGAGTTTATTATTTGATTTTTATGAAAATAGTCGCACAGAAAATCTTTGAAAACAATGAAAAAATAAGAATATCCTTATTAAGTGTGATATAATTGCTAGGAAACTTTCTTGTATTGATGAAGTGAATGATCTATTTAAGGACTTGAAGGAGGCATTTTTTTTATGGAACCAAAAAAGACGTTTTATATTACAACGCCTATTTATTATCCGAGTGGAAAGCTGCACATCGGCAACTCTTTTTCGACCATTGCTTGCGATGTGGTGGCCCGATATAAGCGCTTGATGGGCTATGATGTATTTTATTTGACCGGATTGGACGAACATGGACAAAAAATAGAAAAAAAAGCAGAAGAGTTAAAGGTGACACCGCAAGAATATGTGGATGGGATGGCGGTAGATGTCCAGAAACTTTGGAAATCGCTTGATATCAGTAATAATAAGTTTATCCGAACTACGGATAAAGGACATCAAGTGGGAGTTCAGAAAATTTTTGAGCAATTACTGGCGCAAGGAGATATCTATCTTGGCGAGTATGAGGGCTGGTACTCTATCTCGGATGAAGAGTATTTTACTGAGACACAATTAGCCGAAGTGTATCATGATGAGAATGGCAAGGTCACTGGGGGTAAAGCACCCAGCGGGCATGAAGTGGAATTAGTGAAGGAAGAATGCTATTTTTTCCGTATGGGCAAGTATGCTGATCGTTTGTTGCAATATTACGCCGAGCATCCTGACTTCATTCAGCCTGAATCAAGAAAAAATGAAATGATCAATAACTTTATTAAACCGGGGTTAGAGGATCTGGCTGTTTCTCGGACAACATTTACTTGGGGAATCCCGGTTCCAAGCAATCCTAAGCATGTGGTTTATGTCTGGCTGGATGCCTTGGCAAATTATATAACTGCTCTTGGGTACGGATCAGAGGATGAACGAAATTTTGAAAAGTATTGGCCGGCAGATGTTCATATGGTGGGTAAAGAAATCGTCCGTTTCCATACGATTTATTGGCCAATCATCCTGATGGCTTTGGATCTGCCATTACCTAAGAAAATTTTTGGACATGGCTGGCTGTTGATGAAAGACGGCAAAATGTCAAAGTCAAAAGGCAATGTAGTTTATCCGGAAATGTTGATTGAGCGCTACGGATTAGATTCTCTGCGCTATTATCTTATGCGGGCAGTTCCATTTGGCAGCGATGGAGTTTTTACTCCAGAAGATTATGTATCAAAAGTTAATTATGACTTAGCCAATGATCTTGGAAATTTATTAAATCGAACCATTGCTATGATCAATAAATATTGTGAGGGCGTTGTACCGGCCTATTCATCTTTAGTGACTCCCTTTGATGGAGAACTTTCGACTACGGCTGCCAATATTATTGGAAAATATCATGAAGCGATGGAGAAAATGGAATTTAATGTGGCGATCGCTGAAGTTTGGAGCCTGATTTCCAGAGCAAATAAATATATTGATGAGACTGAACCTTGGAAATTAGCAAAAGATCCTGACAAAAAGCCGGAACTGGACAGTGTGATGATCCATCTTGCGGAGAGCTTAAGAATTATTGCGATTCTTTTACAGCCCGTGATGACGCAGGCACCAATAGAGATTTTCAAACAATTAGGTTTAGCTGAAGAAACGATGGATTTGAAAAATTTACATTTTGGCGAGTTTCCTGTGGGGACAAAAGTCGTTAGTAAAGGGACTCCTATTTTCCCGCGTTTGGATATGGATCATGAGATCGCCTATATTCAAAAGAAAATGGCGGGAGGTACGAAAACGAGTGAAATTGATATCAAATGGGATCCCAATGAGACAGAGCTTATTTCTGAAAAAGAAAAAATGATCGATTATAGTGTCTTTGATCAGGTAGAATTAAAAGTAGCCGAAGTTATTGATTGTAAAAAAGTTCGCGGAGCTGATAAGTTATTGCAGTTTAGACTGGACGCCGGTGATAAAGAACATCGTCAAATTTTGTCTGGTGTAGCAGAATTTTATCCGGATCCGACAGATTTGATTGGCAAAAAAGTGTTGGTCGTGGCTAATTTGAAGGCACGACGATTAAGAGGACAGATCAGCCAGGGAATGATTCTTTCTGCGGAATTTGATAAGACACTACAAATTATTGAGGTACCTAAAAAAATTCCTAATGGTACTATTATCGCTTAGTTGCAATAAAAAAGCAAAAGTGGCTGGGACAATAATTCCTATCCACTTTTTTTATTATGAAATTCTGCTGGTCCATAGGAATGAAGAATGGCTCTGTCGGGTTGATCGATAAAGCTTGAGCATCTTGGGCGGTCTATGATAAAGTATTATTAAATCGAGGAAATAAATAGAAAGAAGCAAATCAGATGATATTTGATAGTCATACACATTTAAATGCGGAGCAGTTTTCACAAGATGTTCCTGAAACTATTCAACGTGCTGAAAAATTAGGTGTAACCGAAATGGCCGTTGTCGGATTTGATACACCTACGATCCAAAAGTCGCTGGATCTAAGCACGGAATATTCGCAAATTTATAGTATTATCGGCTGGCATCCAACGGAAGCAGGCAATTATTCAGCTGAGATCGAAAGGGATCTAGAGCAGCAGCTTGTTCAAAAAAAGGTTGTTGCCTTAGGCGAGATCGGCTTAGATTATTATTGGATGGAGGATCCCAAGGAAACACAGGAAAAAATTTTCAGACGGCAGCTGAGCATTGCCCGGGAGCATCATTTGCCAGTCAGTATCCATAACCGGGAAGCAATGGAGGATACTTACCGTATTTTAAAGAGTGAAAAAATCCAAAATATTGGTGGAATCATGCATAGTTTCAATGGAGATGTCGAATGGATGAAACGTTTTTTAGATCTGGGCATGTATCTTTCATTGAGTGGAGTAGTTACGTTTAAAAAAGCGGTGGAAGTCCATGAAGTAGCGAAAACAGTGCCCTTAGAGCGGCTTTTAGTTGAAACCGATGCTCCTTATTTGTCACCCGTTCCTTATCGCGGCAAAAGAAACGAGCCTGGGTTTACACGTTATGTGGTCGAAGAGATCGCTAAGATAAGATCAGCTTCTTTTGAAGAAATTGCACTTTGTACCACTGCAAATGCTCATCAACTATTTAGAATTGAGAAGTGATAGCTATGAAACCTAAAATCAAAGAAGTGATCGTTGTTGAAGGGAAAGACGATACTAGGCGTCTTTTGGAAGTAGTTGAGGCAGATACTATCGAAACCAATGGATCGGCTATCGATCTAGTTGTTTTAAACCAAATCAGGTTTGCTCAAGAAGTTCGCGGGGTCATTATTTTGACCGACCCGGATTTTCCCGGTGAAAAGATTCGCAAGACAATCATGCAGGCAGTTCCGGAGGCCAAACATGCCTTTATTTCAGCCAGAGAAGGAGCGCCTAGAAAAAAAGGCAGTCTTGGAGTGGAACATGCCAGTGATGAGGCAATTTTACATGCTTTAGCAGATGTGATGACTCCTCGGAGCCATGAGGAAGAAATGACAGA
>JAATEZ010000489.1 GCA_015655485.1 Lactobacillales bacterium
ATTTCTAAATTACGATCATAATTTGTAGTAAATATATTTTGGAAAGTATTTAAGTAATCAATAAATCCTTTAGTATACTTCTTGTATAACTCTTGAATTTTTCCTTTATTGTATATACTATCTACTAACATCATTTTAATACTTTGTGTGATAATATATCTATCTGGATTATACACTTCTAATTTGTTACACACTAAAAAGTGAATCAGAAAATAATCCTCTAACCCAATATCATATGATTTAATATCTTTACATCCAGAATAACGATTTTTAAAATGATCTAACGAACCTTCTCGAATTCCAGTAATATATGAATCATAATCTCCTTTTAAAATAGCTGTAACTTCTTCAAATAATTTTTCAAAATATTTAATTGTATCAAAATGATATAAGTCTTCAGGAAAATCTCTTTTATAAAGATTTCTTCTAGCTCTTTTTATTATTTCCCTATTCGAATAATCTGAGCCACCAAATTGGATTATGACTCCATTTCCAATAAGTAAATTATTCAATTGTATCTCTCCTTCTGATGGATATTTACTAATTTTATTTTATCACAAATATGAGTATACAATTTTAGAATTATTTATATTTATTTTTTTTCATTATTTTTACAATAGTATTTACTACTTTATTTTTAACTAAAAAATAATCATTACTCTATAATTTCTAGCCCTTGTAAATGACAAGGGCCTTTTCCTATTGGAGGAATTCTATTGAAAATTCTTATCCGCAGTCCAACTAAAAACCTGCTTCTATCCATACACTATTAAAAGTTACTCTTTTTTAACGTTCAACTCATCGAACGTCTTTTTTTATACCCAAAATTTTTGAAAGAAAGGAATAAAATTCATGCGAACCAAGATTTTACGGAAATTCACACAAGGCCTCACCGCATTTTTTACACTACTCACGGTATTTCTCGGGATTATTCCCACAGAGGAGGTTCATGCTAATACGCTAGAACTTGATGAGAAAACTTCCTATAGTTACGTCGGTTATAGTTCCATGGTTGGACGAACGGTTGATAATTCCCCTATTTACATTATGAAAATCGATGGTAAACGCGTTTTCTGCGTGGAATCAGGTGTACTTGCCAATAGTGGCACAGGCTATGTTTCTGAGAAATACGTTGCTGCGAAAAAAGAAATCTTATCTAAGATTGCCTATTATGGTTACACTCTAACCAATAAAACTGAGCTTGACTATGCCACCACGCAAGTCATGATTTGGGAAGAATTGGGAGATAATCTAAGCTCTACCGATATTCCCAATTATCAAACCCGTAAAGCGGCGATTCTTAAAAAAGTAGAAAAACATGATACCTTACCTTCTTGGAATAGCCAAACAGTAAATGTAACCGCTGGAACCACCACCACTTTAAAAGACACCAATCAAGTGCTTTCCGATATGACACTCACTTCAAATAATACGAACATGTCCATCAAACAGGATGGAAACACCTTGACCCTATCTCCCAATGCCACTTCTAAAACAGGAACACTGACCTATCAAAAAGTCGCAAGCACACATATTGGAACTTCTATTATTTATCGGAAGACTAACCAACAATCGCTGGTTGAATTCCATCTGGAAAATCAAAAACAAGCCAGCATTAAACTAAATGTTACTCACCTTGGCAATCTCGAAGTGAAAAAAATCGATGCCACCACTAAGAAAGTACTGCCAAACACTACTTTGCATTTTTAATATGGCAGTGTTAAAAAAGATATTGTCACAGACAAAAATGGCGTTACAACCTTGTCAGATATTACAGAAGGCACAACCGTTACTGTCACTGAAATGAAATCACCTAATGGATATATCAATCAAGGACTTAGTCAGAAAATCACGATTGAACCAAACAAAACCGTGCGTTTAACTTTTACTAACCAAGAACAAAAAGGCATTGCAACAATCAAAAAAATGGGCCAAATTCCAGAAAAAGTGACAACTTCTGAAACAAAATTTGGAAAGCTTTATCAATTCGAGTATGATTACCAAGCCCTTGCAAATGTACATTATCAAATTAAAGCAACAAAAGATATTCACTCTATTGATGGCTCATTGAAATATAAAAAAGGTACAACAGTTGAGACCATCACGACTGATAAAAATGGAGAGGCAAAAACACCAGAACTTTACTTGGGCAACTATGAAGCGGTAGAAAGCAATGCGCCAAAAGGCTATACCCTTACGGAAAAGTCGCTTTCTTTCACCCTCACCTACGCTGGCCAAAATAAAACCATCGCAACAACTTCTTTAGCTGCTAAAAATGATTTTCAAACTCTTCACATCCAAATTATGAAAGATGAAGAAGTGTTAACTGCTTGGTCAAAAAATCAACCCGTTATCCATACGCAAAAAGCAGATGGACAAGTTTTTGGTTTATTTACTCGTGAAGCACAAACACTCTCAGATGGGACGATGATTCCGACTAATTCCCTTGTAGGTACGGAAACAGTTGACTCCGGTATTGCTAGTTTTAAATTGAAATTACCACAAGGAAAGTATTATGCCAAAGAGCTCGAAACAAAAGATACATTAATACTTGATACTAAAGAATACGCTATTGATTTTACCGCTCAAACAAATCAAGCCATTTATCCAATTACTATTTACCAAGATCAAGTCCTATATGGTGATAAAGTGACCGATCAAGAACAAACCCCTTTACGCAACACTTTGCATAAGAATCAATTTTCTATCAAAAAAGCGAATGAACAGGCGTCCTTTGATAAAAACAAGGTGACCTACGCTTTTAGTCAAGCAGGAACAGGTGCCACTTTCACGTTATCTGATCGTAAAGGAAAAATCATGCAAGAAGTGGTAATCGATAAAAATGGTATGGCTACCTTTAAACAAGTGCCTGTTGGTACCTATTATCTAAAAGAAAAAGCGGTTGCTAGTGATGATTACTTACTAGACAAAGAAACCATTCGCATTGAATCCACCAAAACAGGTATTCAGGCTTTGAATGCGCAAAAGAAAGTCATTGCCAGTCAACCCGCAGAAACAAAAAAAGAGACTGCTACTCTTTTATCCTTTGAAAACAAACTAATAAAAGGAACAGTTGTGCTGACCAAAAAAGATATTTCTACTGGCAAAGTTTTACCTAATACCAAGGTACGAATTCTTAATCAAACGAAAAAAGTTTTGGTTGAAGGAAAAACGGATAAAAATGGCATCTTTACGTTTAAAAATTTACCAAAAGGCCAATATTATTTTCAAGAAGTTGAAGCGCCAACCGGTTATCAAGTTGACACCACACCAATCAAATTTGAAATCAAAGAAAATGGAAAGGTTGTGAAATGTAACATGACCAATCAAAAAATCCCAGAATCATTCAAAGAAACAATTCTACCAGAAACAGGAGATGCCAATAAACGGATATTCACTGTCATAGGTGCTTGTCTATCAATTGGCGCAATTGCAATGCTTTGTTCTTTACGTAAGAAAAAAAATAAGCTCAAAAAATAAATTAAGAAATGAGGAAATGAACATGGAACTAACTTATATTATTCCTGAAATGACGCAGACGTTCGGAACGTTAGAATATGCTGGGGAAGGAAAAGTCGAACAACGTCGGTTAAATGGCAAGGTCATGCTTGCCTCTCGCAGTTATAATCTCTATTCTACTGTTCAACGTGCCGACGATATTATCGTCGTCTTACCAGCGGAAGCGGGTGAAAAACATTTTGATTATAACGATGAAGTTGAACTAATCAACCCGGTTGCGAATACCGTCGCTACTCCAACTTATCGCGGTGCTGATTTGGATTGGTATATGAAAGCCGAGGATTTAGTGCTTAAGAAAAAAGCGGCACCAGTTCATGATAAGCCACGGAAAGAACAACGCTAAATGTCTCCTCCTATCTTTGAGATCATTCGATTAGAATCCTTTACTCAAGATTTCAAACAAGTCATTACATCAGACTATCCTCTCCCCTTATCAATCGTCACCAAAGACGTGATGGCGTTATGCTCGGAATCCCCCACCAAGCATAACGTTTTATTTTTAGCTAAAAGTTATAGTAAAACTGGGCGTTTAATTCGATTCCATTTTTTTCTTTCTCCGCCCTATTTGTTATACCTTAACTACACATAATGATCATCTTCTGTCTAAAAGAAAGGCGGTATATTTATCTTATTCAAAGGAACGCGAATCAGACCACAAAACAATCATTTACTCTTTCGTTTTTTGGGTGGTTCATTTAGTCTTGTCTTTTTAAGTTGCTTATTACTTTGCCACTTAAAAGTACTTCTGAACAAAAAAGCAGCATGGGTATTGAATGATTTCCTTGTTTATTGCCAAACAGAACAATTTCTTTGGAAAGTCGGATTTTCTGGATTGAGTTGCCTTGTTCTATTGGGTCTCTATTTTTGTTTTGGTAAAACCCATTTTCAAAAGTTACAGCATCGCCAAAGTTTAGCCAGAATGATTCTCCAAAATGGGTGGTATGAAATAGATATCCGCCCGTCTCAAAGTTTCTTTAAAGACCTCCCCTCTATGACCAAAGAACGAATCAGTGATTTTCCTAAAATGTATTACATGCTAAAAAATGGCATCCTCACTATTCGCGTGAAAATCACCATGGGACGTTACCAAGAACAACTTTTACATTTGGAAAAGAAATTAGAAACCGGACTTTACTGTGAGTTAGTCGAGAAAACACTACAAAATACGTACGTAGAATATCGCTTATTATATGACACGATTGGGAACCGAATAACAATTGATACTGTTACTGCCGAAAATGGCTGTCTTAAATTAATGGAGTCAGTCTACTGGAACTATGATAAATTGCCTCACATGTTGTTAGCTGGTGGTACTGGTTCTGGTAAAACTTATTTTATTCTCACCATGATTGAAGCACTCTTGCATACCAATGCCAATTTATACATTCTTGATCCGAAAAACAGTGACCTTGCTGATCTCCAAACGGTGATGCCAAATGTTTATTCTGAAAAAAATGATATGCTCGCTTGTGTGGAAGAATTTTACCAAGCAATGCTCGCCCGTAATGATGAGATCAAACAGCTGCCAAACTATAAAACTGGTGAAAACTATGCTTATTTTGGTTTACCTGCCAATTTTTTAATCTTTGATGAGTTTGTGGCATTTGCCGATATGTTAGGACGAGAAAGTACTGATTTAATTAGTAAACTTATACAAAT
>JAATEZ010000135.1 GCA_015655485.1 Lactobacillales bacterium
AAAAATGTTGAAAAATAAAAAAGCGGATCCACCGTATGATAATGGCTTATATCAGATTTTGTCCATTTATTTACAGTTATCTCAAACGAATCGGGAAACTCTTTTTGAAGCATCTTTACCAATTCAAAATAAGCACTCCCAACCCCTTGTCCTTTAACTTTCTCAGCTGAGGAAAACATATTAACTGTTAGCAACTTGTTCACCCCTATCACTTTTTTTAGTTTCTATCCATCTATTCACACTTATGATCTCTGCTTTATTATAACATAATTCAAAAAAAGTTTTCTCATCCTTAAGTCTGATTCACAGGCAAAAAAATATATAGTAAAGTAATTGAAGCAAAAGTGTTCAATTTCAAGAAATGAGCCGAACTATCCGAAAATAGCTTTTCATATTTTCTGGATGGTTCGGCTTATTTCCGAAAAAGCTGCTTTTTGATCCACCATATATTCGCATTTGAGGCCGATCCATTAATTAAAATCCATTAATGGGCCGGCCTCAATTTATCCTAATCAATTTGTTTCGATCAGCCCATACTTTCCATCTTTCCTACGGTAAACAATGCTGGTCCCATTAGTCTCAGCATCTTCAAAAATAAAGAAATTATGACCTAACATGTTCATTTGAAGGACAGCTTCTTCGCTATCCATAGGTTTTAGTGATAGACGCTTTGTCCGAACGATATCAAATTCAGAGGTACTTTCTGTGGAGTCTTCTCCATTTACATTATTGGCAAAAACTGCAGCTGAAACAGATTTTTCACGATTTTTACGATTGATCTTAGTCTTAAATTTTCGGATCTGTCTTTCCAGCTTATCAACAACTAAGTCAACACTTGCATATAAATCCGGAGAAGTTTCTTCTGCTCGTAAAACAAGATAAGGAAGAGGAATAGTGACCTCGACTTTAGCAGTTTTATCAGAATAAACTTTTAGATTAACATGGGCAGTTTCTTCTGGAGCGTTATCAAAATATCTTTCTAATTTTCCAACTTTTTTCTCCACATAATTGCGAATAGCTTCAGTTACCTCAATATTTTCTCCACGCACGTTATATCTAAGCATATAAATTACTCCTTTCGTCTACCAGAAAAAGAAAACTAGAAAAGGACCACTCTCTTTAGTCTTCTTCTTTCTCCTATTATAACGAACTATCATTTAAATGACAAACGAAATAGCTGAAAAAAATGTTCTTTTATTCCCGTTTTTTGACAAATAAACGGACTAATGAAATTTGAAAATCATCTGGCCAAAGAAAAAGTTTGGATAGACTTAGGGTTTCCAGCTGTTCTTAAGCGGTCGGCAGCGTGAAAAATCGTTCTGCCTGTTGTATAAATATCATCCACAATGACCACATCGCGTTGGGCGATAGCAAAAATCAGTTTTTTATTGATTTGAAATGGTTGTTCCAAATTTAGTCTTTCCAATCTGTTTTTGCTTGACTGTGCATCTATTTCCTGCCTTTTTTCTAATACTTCTTCATAAGGGACGTTTGAAGCCTCAAGCATAGCCGAAACCTGGTTGAACCCTCTTGCCCACAGACGCGCTGGCGACAGAGGGATCGGCACCACAATAACACCTTTATGTTTTTTGAAATACTGATTTATTTCTTTAGAGAATGTGGCTCTTAAAGAATAATTCCCCTGAAATTTATATGCTTCAAACCATTCCCGCATTCCCTGATCATATTCATAGAGACTCTCATGATGAAAATCATAATTCGGATAAATTTTGCGCCATCTTTTGCACTCTTGGCAATATTGCTCGTTGCAGGGATGATGACAGCCGTAACAAAAATGATTTCCCCGTATTTTCGTGAATTTTCTTTTGCAGATATCACATAATTGGGGGAAATCAATGGGAGCAGCTCCGAAAATTTCACGCAGCGATAGATCATAAGCAAACTCGCAGTCGCAGTATAAGCACCTCATAGCAACAATCCCTGCTCGTCAGCCGCTTGATTCATTTTTTTTATGTGTTGAATGGCCTTTTTCATAGCGTTAGAACGTCCGCTATGAAAAAAAATCACTCGACCTGCCGGCATGGCTGCATTTCTGCCGACTCTTCCAGAAATCTGGATCAAAGCAGCCTCATTAAAAACCCGATGATCAGCCTTTAAAATAAAAACATCAATACCAGGAAATGTAACTCCCCGTTCCAGGATAGTTGTACAGAAAAACAGATCTATTTTTCCCTGACGCATTTGTGTTACTTTCTCCTTTCTTAGCTGATCGTCAGCCGACACACGCTCTACTGCAATATCAGGGAAACGCCCTTGCACAAGTGTAAAAATCTTTTCCATTAATACGAGGCTTGAACAAAAAATCAATGTTCTTTTTTTGTTTAAAATTTGTTCTTTTAATTCTTTTTCAAAAGCATATGGAATCTTGCCGTTTTTAATTTTTTTCGAAATCTGCCAGATCCATTTTTCCTTTGGGACAACTAAAGGATGGCGATGGTATCTGGCCGGAAGAAGGCTCTGACACAACTCCTTTTTTTTGATCAGCTGCCGCATCTCTTTCGTAGGAGTAGCAGTTAGATAAATTAAAGCAGCATCGCATTTTTTGGCATTTTCGACTCCATAAGCGAGCACCGCGTTATTACGAAATGGAAAGGCATCTACTTCATCAATAATCAGCACATCAAAAGCATGAAAGAAACGCAATAATTGATGAGTCGTACACAAAACAAAGGACGTATAATAATAGGGGCTTTCTTGTTTTCCATAGAGCAGAGCCATCTCTACTTTCGGAAAAGCCGCTTTGAATCTGGGATAAAGTTCAAGCAATACGTCCACTCTGGGCGAAGCAATAGCAATGCGGTATCCTTTACATAAACTGGACAGGATACATTCAAAAAGCATTTCTGTCTTTCCAGCTCCCGTCACGGCTTCCACCAGATGTTCCCGCTTCTTTTCAATGGTTTCAACCAAGCTGTCTGAGATTTTCCGCTGACTATCCGTTAATTTTCCCGACCAAGCGACCTGTATCTTCTTACGACAAGCTGAAACTGGTTCTGGTAACGAATAAAAAGAAAGTCGGCTCTCTACTCGGCCCAATTGAATACATGCAGGACAATAGTAAAAGGATCCATGATTTTTAGAGGAAATTTTTATCTCATCCGGATGATATTTTGTCCCGCATCGCAAACAGGTGATTTGATTTTTTTGCAGCTCCATTGTCGGCAGCCTTAGAATTTCATGATTCTCCTCACTGAGTTCCTTTCCCATTTCACATCTTAAAAGCCTTCTCCCCCATAATAATTCTTCCAAATGAATCCCTCCATAAAATTTATATAGGCTGCTTTATTAAAAAGCATCACTATAAATATACGCGGATCTCATCTAAATCCATTGAAAAAAATCAGTTAAAAAAAGCTTAACAAAGCAAATAGATTGCGTTTGTTAAGCTGCTGTCTTATTTATTTTTACAAAAACAGGTATAGATAAACCATTAAAGATTGCTCGGTCTAGTCGTACTAAGTAAATTCTCATAAGCGCGCTCAAATTTTTGAACATCTCCGGCACCCATAAAAATAATTACTGCCTCATGATAGTCAAGAAGTGGAGAAACATTTTCCTCAGTGAGCACTGTTCCGCCCTTTTCAATTTTAGCTCCAAGATCTTCAATTTTTACTTGACCCTGAGTTTCTCTGGCAGATCCGAAAATATCACACAAATAAACTTTATCAGCTAAATTCAAGGCTTCTGCAAATTCATCTAAAAGAGCGATCGCTCTGGTAAAAGTATGCGGCTGGAAAACCGCAATTATTTCTTTAGTAGGATATTTTTGCCGGGCTCCATCGATCGTCGCTTTGATTTCAGCCGGATGATGTGCATAATCATCTACAATGACCATATCATTGACTTTTTTTTCACTAAAACGGCGTTTTACTCCAGGAAAGCTGAGCATCTCTTTAGAGACTAACTCCATATCCAGCCCTTCCATATAAGATACTGCGATCACACTTAGTGAATTCAAAATATTATGCAGACCAAACGCCGGTAAAATGAAATGCCCGATATTTTTTTCTTCATGATATACATCAAAACTGGATCCCTTAGTAGTTCGTTGAATATTTTTAGCCTGAAAATCATCATTTTCGGACAAGCCATAATAGTAGATGGGAACATCTGCTTTGATTTTTCGCAGATAAAAATCATCTCCATAGGCAAAAATAGCTTTTTTTACTTGACTTGCCATACTTTGAAAAGCATCATAGACATCTTCAATACTCTTATAATAATCCGGATGGTCAAAATCTATATTCGTCATAATGATATAATCAGGATGGTAAGCCAAAAAATGTCTTTGATATTCACAGGCCTCAAAAGCAAAAAAGCTTGCATCCGGTTCCCCATGGCCAGTCCCATCGCCAATAAGGAAACTCGTCGGCGCGATTCCGCTTAAAACATGACTTAATAAACCCGTAGTAGTTGTCTTTCCGTGAGAACCCGTAACAGCTATACTGGTATAATCTTCAATAAAATCTCCAATAAAGCGATGATAACGTATCACTGGCAAACCCATCTTCAAAGCCGCCTGAATTTCAGGATGTGAATCCGGAAAAGCATTCCCGGCTATAATAATCATATTTTCTTTAATATTC
>JAATEZ010000169.1 GCA_015655485.1 Lactobacillales bacterium
AAAAAAATTCAAAAAGAAAAAATTAAACAACAAATGTTAACAACAAAGCGGATGAAAAAGATAAATGGCTGGCAAAAAAGTATTCAGCTAGTTATGACTAAAAACGATTTATGAAAAAATTTGTTAAAAAATATCTAGATTAAATGGCAGAAAAGGAAATTGAACTATTTATTTGTTGGGTTGTATAATGTTTTTTTATAATCATCAAAAAACTTGTATCAAAGATAACAAATATTTTATAAATAGAATCGGTTTTTTTACTAGTATGCTTTTCAAGCAGTTTGGAGTGATTTCATGGGGAAAATGAAAATATCAGAAATTTTGATAAATTATTTAAAAGAGCCAGCTGGAATTGAAAATGTACCTCAGTTTTCATGGATTATAGAAAGCAGAAATAATGCAGTATATCAAAAAAATTATCAATTACAAATTTCTTTGAATCAAGATTTTAGCTTGTTATTGTATGATAGCGCAATTGTGGAAAGTAATCAATCGGTTCGAATAGTGCCTGATGATTTTTATGTTGTATCCGCAAAAAAGTACTTTGTAAGAGTTAGAATTACTGCAAAAAATGGTGAAATAAGTGATTGGTCAGTAACAAACTTTATAACTGGAATTTGTTGTAAAAAATTGTGGCAAGCTGATTTTGTCACGGCTGAAACCAAAGTAGATAAAAATAACTCAAAAGGAACTTATGTAAGAGGAAATTTTAATATTCAAAAAGATGTAGCTGAGGCTTACTCCTTTACGACTGCTCATGGGCTTTACAAGGCCTATATGAATGGAGTGAGAATTGGTGACGATGAATTGTCACCTGGATGGACCTCATATAATAAGCGATTATTATATCAGACTAATGAAATAACTTCTTATATTCATCTAGGCGAAAACACATTCGCTGCTTCGTTAGGTGCCGGATGGTATAAAGGGAAAATGGGATTTTTAGATGAAAGAAATAATTATGGTCAGATGACAGCATTTATGGGGCAGATATTAGTGCGTTATACAGATGGATCTGAGGAGTGGTTTTATACAAATGATTCATACTATGGAATAGATTCACCAGTTCTTTTTTCTGAAATTTATGACGGTGAAGTCTATGATTCCAACTATCAGATAGATAATTGGAATCATAGAGGATGTGATGTTTCTGATTGGCGCAAAGTCAATGTCATTTCCAATGATCCTACAGTATTAAATGCACAGACTGGTTCTAGAGTGAAAATTGCCGAAATGATTCGTGTCAAAAAAATGTTTACAACTCTTAAAGGAGAAATTGTTTTAGATTTTGGTCAGAATTTAACTGGGTGGGTGAAATTTAAATGCAAGGGTATGAAAGATGATATAGTTGAATTTACTTGTTTTGAGGTTTTAGATAGTTCAGGGAATGTTTATCTAGATAATCTGAGATTGGCTAAGCAACGCATATTTTACAAGTTTGGGAAAAATGGTTGGATAACTTATCAGCCTAATTTTACTTTTCAAGGTTTTAGATACATCCATATAAAACAATTTCCCAGTGAAATTGATCCTGATAATTTTGTTGCTTGCGTTGTCCATAGTGAAATGGAGGAGACTGGTTCATTTGAAAGTTCAAATAGTGCTCTTAATCAGCTACATCACAATATTTTATGGAGTATGAAAGGTAATTTTTTAGATATTCCTACGGATTGCCCACAAAGAAATGAGCGTTGTGGTTGGACGGGAGATGCACAGATTTTTAGTCGTACTGCTTGTTATTTAATGAATGCGTATACTTTTTTTTCTAAATGGATAAAAGACGTTGCAGCGGATCAAACTATTGAAGGAGGTGTTCCTCATGTTGTTCCTGATATCATTACGGGCAAGGAAAAAGATGATTGGCTATTGTCTCAAGGAACTCATTCTGCTGCAGGATGGGCAGATGTTGCAGTAATTGTTCCTTGGACACTATATTTAATGTATGGAGATAGGGTCATATTAGAAGAACAGTATGATTCTATGAAAGCTTGGGTAGATTTTATGAGGAAACACTCTGTAAATAATATTTGGAATTACAAATTGCAGTTTGGTGATTGGGTGGCATTGGATGCTAAAGAAGGAAGCTATTTTGGAGCGACACCTAATGATTTAAGTTGCACAGCTTATTATGCTTAATCAACAAAAATATTTTATAAAATATCAAATATTCTAGGGAAAGATAGAGATGCTAGAGAATATAAAGAATTATATCAAAACATAGTTTCTACATTTCAAAAAGAATTTTTTAATGAAAATGGTGAGATGAATGTTCAGACGCAAACTGCTCACATTTTAGCCTTGCACTTTGAACTGGTACCTAAGCGCTATAAAGAAAAAGTGGCAGCTGATCTGGTCCGTCTGCTTGAGAAAGAAGATGGTCATTTGGTTACTGGATTTATGGGAACTCCTTATTTTTGTTCAGCATTGAGTGACAATGGGTATGTTAAAGAAGCCTTTGATCTTTTAATGAAAAATGATTTTCCTTCTTGGTTATATCAAGTGAAAATGGGAGCAACTACTATATGGGAACATTGGGATGGGATAAAGCCTGATGGTACAATGTGGAGTCCGAGTATGAATTCTTTTAATCATTATGCTTATGGAGCAGTGGGAGAGTGGCTTTATTGTGTAATAGCTGGAATAGAAATGGATGAAAAAGCTCCGGGTTTTAAACACACTATTATTCAGCCTCATATTGGTGGAGGACTTTCAGAAGTACAAGCGAGCTATAAAAGTATCTACGGAAAAATCAAGGTACATTGGAAATTAAATAAAATAACAAAGAATGTTGATCTTAGATTGTCTATACCGCATAATACAACAGCTTCTTTAATTTTGAAGGATGTTACCGCTATAAAAACTTTTGAAAAACTTGATTGTTGTGAACAAAAGGGTTGTTTGAAATTTGAATTGTTGTCCGGTATCCATGAATTATCATATAGAGCAGAAAGTGATGACAGTTAAAATTTAGCAGTAATACTAAGGAAAGGAAAGTGAGAAAAATGGTAAAAGTTGGACTAGTTTATACAAGTACGACTCCAGAACTGATTGATTTGGTTGAATCGGAGGTTAAAAATCAACTACCTGGTGTGGACATGCTCAGCTATCAAGATCCCTCGATTTTAAAGGAAGTTCGAGACAATGGATTTGTGACAACACAGGCAGCTGCTCGATTAATAGGCATGTATATTCAAGCAATTGAAGATGGTGTAGATGCTATTCTAAATGTTTGCTCTTCTGTAGGCGAATCTGCAGATAGTACACAAGAGATGTCTAAGTATATGGGAATTCCAATTGTGAGAATCGATGAAGACATGTGTCGAATCGCGGCAACAAAATATCAAAATATAGGTGTATTAGCTACTCTTCCGACTACTTTGACTCCCACAAAAAATACAATACAACGTTTAGGGCGTGAAGCCGGCAAGTATCCTTTGCTAATCGATGGGTTGATTGATGGAGCATTCAACGTTGACCAGAAGCAATTTAAAAAACTTATTTTGGAAAAGGCTTTACAAATAAAAGATTCTGTGGATGTTTTTGTTTTCAGTCAAGGATCAATGGCGTATTGTGAAAAGTATATCCAAGAAAAGTTGGGATTAGCAACTTTGTCTAGCCCGAGAATTGGAGCAGTCTCCTTAAAGAAAAAGTTAGAATTTATAGGGAAAGTTGAGGAATAATCAATGCTGACAGAAACAACAAATTCACCATGGAAGAAAGTATCTCCATTAAATTGGGATGACGTGAGATGGACAGATGGTTTATGGGCGGATATCGAAAAAATGTGTCATAACAATACAATTCCCCATATTAAAAATATGTTTGAATCAAAAGATATTAGTCATGTTTTAGAAAATTTTTATGTTTGTGCCGGTGAACATGAAGGCGAATTTGGAGGTACAGATTTTGGAGATGGTGATTTTTACAAATGGATGGAAGCAGCAATGTATAGTGCCGCAAAGTTTTCTGATAAAAAGCTTCTAGAAGAAATCGATAAGTATGTGGAATTAATTGGCAAAAGTCAACTAGAGGATGGGTATATATCGACCAAACAAATTCTGGGGGAACGCCAAAACAATGGAATTAAGAGATTTAATAACATTAATGATTTTGAAGTATATAATTTTGGCCATTTGTTTACAGCTGCCGTTCTATACTACCGGTTGTTTGATAAAACTAATTTCTTGAAAATAGCTGAAAAAGCGGCTCATTATTTGAAACGGTTATATGAAAAAAATGTAAAGAACGGTGAGGTTCAGACAGCAGTCTGTCCTTCACATTATATGGGACTGATTGAACTTTATCGTACAACTAAGAATTCTGAATATCTAGAACTTGCACAATTAGCTATTGAAATGAGAGATCTTATAAAAAATGGAACAGATGATAATCAAGATCGTGTGCTGCTAAAGCAGCAACAGAAAATTGTAGGGCATGCAGTTCGATCTAATTATCTTTATGCGGGAGTAGCTGACCTTTATTTAGAGGAGGGAAATGAGGACTATAAAAGAGTACTTGATGAAGTTTGGAATAATTTAGTGACACAAAAAATGTATATCACTGGCGGTTGCGGTGCGCTGTATAACGGGGCTTCTCCGTATGGGAATTTTTTCGATGATAGTAAGGTACACCAAGCCTATGGCTATGAATATCAACTACCAAATATTACAGCCTACAATGAAACTTGTGCTTCAATAGGTAGCGTTATGTGGGCTTATCGAATGTTTCA